>JBHHXL010000074.1:0-15179 GCA_046757065.1 Anaerolineae bacterium | reverse complement strand
CAGGGGCGCGGCGTTTACGTCGGTAGCGGCATCTCGGCCACGGTTGAAGGGTTTATCATCCAAAACGGGGTGTCCAGCGGCGAGGGCGGCGGCATCTTCAATAACCAGGGGTTCGCCACCATCGAGCGCAACGAAATCCGCAACAACCAGGCGGTTGACGGCGGGGGTATCGATTCTGAGGGCGGATCGGCAACCATCCGTTTCAACACGATCCATAGCAATTCAAGCACAACTCTTGGCGGCGGCATTGCCATCGATAACCTGGGTGGCGGCGGGGGTTCCTTCGTCATCCAGGCCAACCTGATCTACAGCAACAGCGCCCAAACCGGGGGCGGTCTGGCCGACCTGCAGGGCGATGCCACAATCTGGAACAACATCATTTACGAAAACGTTAGCACCAGCCAGGGCGGTGGCATCTTCGTCGACGGCAACGCCCTGATCTGGAACAACACCGTCGTCAGCAATACGGCCAGCGCCACCGGCGGCGGCATCGACCTCTTCGACCTCAACCTGGGCGACGGCACGGCCTCCATCAGTAATACCATCGTCGTCAGCAACACCGCCGGCACGAACGGGGGCGGGATCAACAACAATACCGGCACGGTAAGCGTTCATTACAGCACGATTGCCGGCAACACGCCCGACCAGGTTTCGGGGGGGGTGACGCTGGTCAACCCGGTCGGCGGGCTGCCAACCTTCGTCGATCCCGCCGGCGGCGATTTCCACCTGTCCGGCGGGGCGCAAATCGACGGCGGCGATCCCGGCACCACCGTGCCCGACGACATTGACGGCGAGGGTCGCCCCTTCGGTTCGAGCGGCAACCTGTTCGACGTGGGGGCCGACGAGGTTTACACCGCCAGCGCCTGTTACGCCCGCAACGACACCGACGGGCGCACCTACGCCGATTTGCAGGCGGCGGTCGGGGCCGCCGCTTCGGGTGACACGATCAAGGTCGCCGGGCGCTGCCGCTCGACGGCCTCCCAGGTGCTGCTCATCACCCAAACGCTGACGGTGCGCGGCGGCTACACGGTCAGCAACTGGCTGCTGCCGGTCTCCGGCCCGACCTTCCTGGACGGCGAGGGTGCGCGGCGGGCCGTGCTCATCACCGGCACCAGCGCCGTGCAGCCGGTGCTGGAAGGCTTCCACATCATCAGCGGCTCGGTGGCCGGTCGCGGCGGCGGGGTCTACATCGGTGGGGCCGCCGCGCCGGTGGTGCAGAACAACTTCATCTACGGCAACACCGCCACCGACGGCGGCGGCCTGGCCAACGAGGCCGGCAACGGCAACCTGTGGAACAACACGATTGTCTTCAACACCGCCTCCGGCAACGGCGGCGGCGTTTACAACAACACCGGCGCGCCGGCCATCAGCAACACCATCATCGTCAGCAACACGGCGGCCACCGGCGGCGCGGTCTACAACGAGGCCGGGGGCAGCGCGCCCAACCTGGCCTACAACGACGTGACCGGCAACAGCGCCCCCGAATACTCCGGCGTGGCCGCAGCCAGCACCAGCATCAGCGACAACCCGCAATTCGTGGACCCGGCCAGCGGCGATTTCCACCTGAGCCTGACCTCGCCGGCCCAGGCCAGCGCCGACCCGAACACCAGCCTGACCAACGACATCGACAACGACACCCGCCCGCTGGGCGGCCTGCAGGATTTCGACATCGGCGCGGACGAGGCCGATAGCTACGCCGGGGTCCTCTTTACCCCGGACTTCAGCCGGACCGTCGAATCGAACAGCGTCGTCGTCTTCAGCCACCGCATCACCAACGCCGGCACCATCTCCGACACCTTCAGCCTGACCCACACCGCCAGCGTGACCTGGACGGTCAACTTCAGCAGCTCGGTCGATCTGGCCGCCGGGCAGGCCATCGATTTCCCGGTCAGCGTCACCGTTCCGGCCGAGGCCGCGCCGGGGATGCCGGCCACCTTCTCGATTACGGCCACCTCCCAGACCAACGGCAAGGCCGGCGCATCGGTCCAGGACCGGGTCACGGTCCTGCCGACCTTCAAGGTGGACATCGAGCCCAGCTTTACCGGCCCGGACGCCATCTTCGCCGAGCCGCAGGAGATCATCACCCTGACCCACATAGTGACCAACACCGGCAACTTCACCGACGCCTACCGGGTGACCACGGTCGATCCGCTGGGCTGGGGGCCGGTGGTCATGACCTCGGTGGTGGTCATGACGCCCACCGACCAGTTGACGATCACCCTGGCCCAGGGCGCAACCGAGACGGTGCGCATGCAGGTCACCGTCCCCCTGTCGGCGGAGAAGAACCTGCAAAACAACATCAACATCGTCGCCACCTCGGTCAGCACAAACGTGGCCAGCGATCTGGTGACCGACACGATCACGGCCAAGGGCAAGGCCGGCTCGCGGCACGTGGCCCCGCCGGGCAGCGGCGGCTCCGATGTCAACAACAGTTGTCTCGATCCGACCTCGCCCTGCGCCACCATCGCCAAGGCCCTCGACCAGGCCTTCAGCCTGGATACGATCAAGGTGGCCAAAGGCGCGTACACCGAGACCGAGGTCATCCTGATCAACAAAGCCGTCACCCTGAGCGGCGGCTGGACGCCGGTCGGCACGGTGGACGGCGAGACGGTCTACTTCCACCCCGACCTGCGCTCGGCTAACCCGGCCCTGACCATCATCGACGGCGGCAACGCCCACCGGGTGCTGGACATCAGCAGCAACGCCACGGTCGAGGGCTTCACCATCCGCAACGGGCGCTTCAACGGCGGCGTCGGGGGCGGGGTCTTCATCCAGGGAGCGGCCCCGACGATCCAGGGCAACATCATCATCGACAACAGCGCCGGGACCGGCGGCGGGATTTACGCCACGGGCAGCGCCAATCCCTCGATTTACAACAACGTCATCGCCAACAACCAGGCCGCCAACGGCGGCGACGGCGGCGGCGTCTACCTGAACGGCGGCCAGGCTCGTCTGTTCAACAACACCCTGTACGGCAACAACGCCCAGGACCTGGGCGGCGGCCTGTACAGCAACGGCGCGGTGGCCGTCATCAGCAACACCATCGTCGCCACCAACACCGCCACGGGCGGCAGCAGCGGCCTGCACCGCGTGGGCGGGGCGATCACCCTCAACTACAACCTGTTCTTCGACAACACCAGCAGCGAGCCGCTGGGCGGGACTAACTTCAGCGCCGACCCGGCCTTCGTCAACGCCGCCGGCGACGATTTCCACCTGACCGGCGATTCGCCCGCCCTCGACGCCGGCGACCCGAATACGACGCTGTCGGTGGACTTCGAGGGACAGATCCGCCCGGTCAACCAGGGCTTCGACGTCGGCGCCGACGAGCTGGCCGGCTGCCTGGCCCACATCGAGGGCGACCCGGTCGAAACCGTCTACGGCAACTTGCAGGAGGCGGTCGATGTCGCCCAGTCGGGCCAGACCGTGCAGGTCTACGGCCACTGCCGGGGCGTCCACCCGCTTTCGGTGGGCGGCCAGGTCATCAGCCAGACTCTGCACCTGACCAAAACGATCACCGTCCGCGGCGGTTACGACGCGAGCTTCAACTACAATCCGGCCAACAACACCACCATCCTCGACGCCCAGAACCTGGGGCGGGGGGTCTTCATCACCGGCACCATCTCGCCCAGGCTTGAGGACCTGACGATCACCAACGGCGACGCCAGCGGCCTGGGCGGCGGTCCGGGCGGGGCGGACGCCGGCGGCGGGATTTACAACTTCAACGGCGACCCGATTTTCTACCGCAACACCATCAGCAACAACACGGCGGCGGCGGGCGGCGGCTTTTACAACGACAGCGGCGCGCCCCGCCTGGAGCGCGACCCGGCGGACACGAACCCCGACGACGATCAGCCCCACTTCCAGCGCAACTTCATCTCCGATAACACGGCCACCGACGGCGGCGGCTTCTACAACCGCGCCGGCGGGCCGGTCTTCAGCAACGTTTTCATCCACGACAACACGGCCACGAACGGCGGCGGCTTCTACAACGCCGGCGGCGCGCCCGCCCTGCGCAACACGGTCATCTTCAGCAACACCGGCAGCAACGGCGGCGGCCTGTACAACGCCGCCAGCAGCCAGCTTCTGGTTTTGAACAACACCTTCTACGGCAACAACGCCACCACGGGCGGGGCGGCCTACAACGCCGGCGGCGTGCTGACCGCCACCAACAATATCTTCGCCAACAATACCGCCAGCAGCGGCGCGGGCGGCATCGAGAGCAGCGGCGGCACGGCCCTGGCCACCTACAACGACGCCACCGGCAATACGCTGCCCCACTACTCGGCGGGGGTGACCCAGGGGGGCGGCAACATCTTCGACGTCGATCCCAATTTCGTCGAGGTCGGCAACTTCAGCGCGGGGATGTTCCACCTCAGCCAGGGCTCGCCGGTGGAGGACCAGGGCGATCCGGGCGCCCACCTGACTTACGGCCTGACCTTCGATATGGACGGCGACTTCCGGCCCTCGAACCAGAGCTCGGACATCGGCGCGGACGAACTGGGCGGCTGTCTGGCCAGGGTCGTCTCCAGCGGCCAGATTTTCGGCAGCGTCCAGGTCGCGGTCGATGCTGCCCAGGCCAGCGGCGACACGGTCCAGGTTTCCGGCTACTGCGGCGGCACGCACACCGTCGATATTGGCGGCACCGTCTTCACCCAGACGGTCCATCTGACCAAGACGATCAACCTGGAGGGCGGCTGGAAGGACGACTTCTCCGAGCAGGACCCGCTGACCTACATCACCACCCTCGATGCCATCAGCCGGGGGCACGTCATTTACGTCGGCAGCGGCGTCACCCCGACGATTAAGTTCTTCCACGTCGTCCAGGGCCGGGCGGCCAACGGCGGCGGAATTTACAACGACGGCGGCTCGCCGGTGGTAACCGGCACCTACATTTACAGCAACACCGCCACGGCCAACGGCGGCGGTTTCTACAACGACGGCGGCAACCCGATCCTGGAAGGGGGCAACTACTTCCACGACAACAGCGCGGCCAACGGCGGGGCGATCTACAACGCCGCCGGCGGCGGCCTGCTGGTTCAGAACAACTTCATTTACAGCAACACGGCCACGAACGGGGGCGGCTTCTACAGCGCCGCCGGGGACCCGACGGTGCGCCACAACACCTTCCACCGCAACGGGGCCACGAGCGGCGGGGCGATGTACATCGCCGCTGGCGGGCCGGACCTGCGGGCCAACATCGTTATCAACCAGGCCGGGGGCGGGGTTTTCGCCGCCGGCGGGGCCAGCCCGGCGGTGCAATACAACGACTTCTTCGGCAACGCCGGGGGCGACTTCAACGGCAGCCTGGACGGCACCAACCTGACCGGGGCGGACCCGCTGTTGACCGACCCGGACAACGCCAACTTCCACCTGCCGACCGACGGCTCTTCGCCGGCGATGGACGCCGTGCGGCCCATCACCTCGACGCTGGTCGTGGACTTCGAGGGGCACCCCCGCCCCACCCACCAGTTCCCCGACATCGGCGCGGACGAGGCGGATGGCTGTTACGCCCGTCTGCGGAGCGCGCCGGGCACGGTCTACGGCAGCCCCCAACTGGCCGTCGAGCTGGCCGCCGCCGGCGAGACCGTCGATGTGGCCGGAACCTGCCTGGGCGTCCACGATTTCAGCGGCAACAACTACAACCTGCACGTCACCAAGAACATCACCGTCACCGGCGGCTGGAACACGCCCGGCGTGCCCCAGGCCAACGACCCGGTCTTCAAACTGAAGGACGTCACCGCCTACCCCACCTTCCTGGATGCCCAGGGCGGCGGGCGCGTGGTCTACGCCAGCGGCGCGCCGACCGTCGAGGACTTCCACATCGTCAACGGGGCGGGGACCAACGGCGGCGGGGTGTACGTCGCCGGGGGCGCGGCCCTGATCCAGGCCAACCACGTCCACAGCAACACGGCCACGACCGGCGCGGGGATTTACAACAACGCCGGCACGACGCTGATTTACAACAACTTCGTCTACAACAACACCGGCGACGGCATCTACGACAACGCCGGAACCAGCGCCATCTGGCACAACACCGTCCACGGCAACACCGCCGAGGGCATCCAGATCGCCGCCGGCGGGCCGGTCATCCACAACAACATCGTGATGAACAACGGCGGGGCGGGCATCTCCGGCTCCGGCAGCCTGCAGACCGGATACAACGACGTCCTCAACAACAGCCCCGATTACAGCGGCGGCGTGGGCGCGGGGACCGGCTCGCTATCGGTCGATCCCAGCTTCACCGGCCAGTTTCTGTTGCAGGCCAGCTCGCCGGTGGTCGATGTGGCCGATCCGGCCTCGCCGGTGGTCGATGACTTTGAGGACGATCCCCGCCCGACCGACGACGGCTTCGATATGGGGGCCGACGAATTCAACACCTGCCTGGCCCGGGTTAGCTCCACCGGACAGATCTTTGGCCGCGTCCAGGACGCCATCGACGCCGCCGCCTCGCCCGATACCATCCTGATCGCCCACCCCGAGGAGGTCAGCTTCGGCGAGTGCAAAGGGGTCAGAACCACCGGCCCCGGCACCCAGGCCATGTACATCAACAAAGACCTGACCATCGAAGGATCGTACCGGGAGGACAAGGCTTCGGGCGGCTTCCTCAAGGATGATACTCCTATCACCACCGGCGTCGATGCCGGACGCGGCGGGCGGGTGGCCTACGTGCCCGGCGGCGTCAGCGTCACGCTGAAGGACCTGACCCTGGAGAACGGCGACGCTGGGGCGCAAGACGGCGGGGTCGTTTTCAACGCCGGCACGCTGAGCCTGAGCGGCAGCGAGTTGATCTCCGGCACGGCCCAGAACGGCGGCGTCCTGTACAACGCCGGCATCTTGACGGCAACCGCCACCACCTTTAAGGACGGCGTGGCGGCCGGGGACGGCGGGGTGATTTACAACAACGCCGAGGCGGACCTGATCGGCAGCGGGGCCCAGAACGGCAGCGCCAATCGCGGCGGCGTCACCTTCAACTCGGCCACGGGCGACCTGTTCATCACCGGCGGCGATTTCTACAAGGACGGCATCGCCGCTACCGACGGCGGCGGGCACTACAACGCCGGCCTGATCGAATTCCGCAACAGCGGCGTGCGCGATAGCGTCGCCAATCGCGGCGGCGGCGTGTTCAACGCCGCCGGGGCCAGCAACCTGGTCGCCACCAATTTCTACGTCATCTCCAACACGGCCCGCTCCGGCGGCGGCGGCGGGCTGTACAACGAGGGGGGCGGCCTGTCCCTCTTCTTCAACACCCTCTTCGATAACGTGGCTACAACCGACGGCGGCGGCGTTTACAACCAGAGCGGGAGCCTGACCATCAGCAGCACCATCCTCTACACCAACACGGCCCTGGCTCGCGGCGGCGGTCTGTTCGACAACACCGGGGGCGGCAGCGCCGTCTACAACGATTATTACGACAACACCGCCGGCACGTCCGACCCCGACAGCAACCTGGCTCTGGGCAGCGGCGCGTTGCAGGTCGATCCCCTGTTGAGCGGCATCCTGCTGTTAAAAGACTCGCCGGTCATCGATCAGGCCGACCCCAATTCGCACGTCACCGATGATGCATTTCTAAAGACGCGACCCCAGCCGGACCCGGTGCCGCCCTTCTGCGGCGGGTTCGATATGGGGGCCGACGAGTACCCGGTCGAGATCGATTTCAAGATCAACTCGCCTCAAAACGAGCCGCCCTTTACGGTGGCGCCCGGCACGCCGACCATTTACGACGCCCACACCCTGGAGAACCATTTCAAAACCGACCCGGTCCAGATGCGCGACGCGACCTACACCAACACCTACACCATTACCGTCGTCAGCGATCCCGAGGGCTGGGCCACGGTAGCCAACACCCTGCCGGTGACGTTAGGGCCTCTGGAAACCACGCCCGTCCAAATCCTGATCTCCATTCCGGCCGGGACCACCGGCGGTATGACCGAGACGCTGCGGGTGCAGGTCCAAACCATCTGCACCAAGGGCGGCTTGCCGGTGACCAGGGAGTTCAGCAACATCATTATGGCCGCGACGGATTACGCCGCCGAGCTGGCCCCGAACAACTTCGGGGCCGCCGCGCCGGGCCAGACCATCACCTACAGCCACATCCTGACCAACACCGGCAACCTGGCCACCGATTACATTATGACCACCAGCGCCGGCCCCTTCAGCACCGCCTCGGTCCAGCCGGGGCTCATCCAGGCCCTGCCGCCGCTGGCCACCTCGACGGTGACGGTCACGGTCACGCTGAAGGACACCGCGCCCGGCGGCGAGCAGGACATCGTCAACGTGGCGGCCATTATGCCCGACTTCTCCCAGGCCGTGGCCGCCGACACGACGGCCATCTCCTTCACCTCGGCCACGCGCTATGTGGACGACGACGGCTCCGACTTCCCAACCACCGTCGGCGAGACGACCGTCAAGGGCAACAACTGCTCGGTCAGCAGCCAGCCCTGCGCCACCATCCAGCAGGCGGTGGACCAGGCCTCGGCGGGCGATATGCTCCTCGTCTCCCAGGGAACCTACACCGGCGTCCTGACCCAAACGGTCGGGGGCAACGTCATCGACCAGATCGTCTTCATCGACAAGTCGATCACCATCGAAGGCGGCTACACCAGCGCCGATTGGAACCTGCCCTCGCGGCCCATCTCACGCCCGACGGTGCTGGACGCCAACGGGCTGGGGCGAGCCGTCTACGTCCGGGGCGGCAGCGTGACGGCGGTCGTGGCCGGCCTGCAACTGGTCGACGGCGACGCCAGCGGCCAGCCCAGCAACCGGGGCGGGGCGGTCTACAACGAGGACGCCAGCCTGACCCTGCGGGCCAACGCCGTCTCCAACAACCAGGCTGACCGGGGCGGCGCGATCTACAACCAGGCCGGGACGCTGCTGATGCAGAACAACGCCGTGTACAACAACTCGGCCCTGCCGGCCGGCGTGGCCGATGACGGCGGCGGCGGCCTCTACCTGGAAAGCGGGACGGCCACCCTGCACAACAACACCTTCTACGGCAACGACGGCCTGAACGGCGGCGCAGTCCACCACCGGGGCGGCACGCTGGGCATCACCAACACCATCCTGGCCCAGAACGTGGCCCGCACCGAAAACGGCGGCAGCGGCGGGGCGGTCTACAGCAACGGCGGTTCCCACTTCCTGAGCTACAACTTTGACTTCGGCAATACCACCCCCTCGCTGGTCGGTTTGACCAACGTCCAGAACACCTTCACCGGCGACCCGCTGCTGGCCAACCCCGGCGCGGGCGATTTCCACCTGACCGACGGCGAGCCGCCCTCGCCGGCCATCGACGCCGGGATACCCATCTCCGGCCTCGACGCGGACTTCGACAACGACCCGCGCCCGCAAGGCGTCGCCTTCGACATCGGCGCGGACGAGCTCTTGCAAGAACCCGGCGTGCTGGTCGAACCGGACTACAACGTGGCGGTCGATACAACCGACGTCAATACCTACACCCACTACATCACCAACACCGCCCAATTCACCGACACCTTCGACCTGACCTTCAGCTCGAGCCAGGGCTGGGGCGTGCTGCAGCCGACGACCAACCCGGTCACCCTGCCGCCCGGCGGCGCGGTGACCGTAACCGTGGTCGTCACCGCCGGTTCGCCCGGCTTCACCGATTTCAGCACGATCACGGCCACCTCGCAGGCCTCGGCGACGACGACCATCTCTGACACGGCGACCATCACCACCTACGTCCGCCAGGTGCACGGGCTGAGCTTCTTCCCCGACCGCCAGAGCAACGCCGATCCGGGCACGGTCGTGACCTACACCCACACCCTGTCCAACACGGGCAACGGGCTGGACACCTTCACCCTGACCCGGCGCAGCGATTTCAACTGGCCGCTGACCGTCGTGCCCAGCACGACCATCACCTTGCTGCCCAACGTGTCGGCCACGGTCACCGTCACCGTTGCCGTGCCGCCGGACGCCATCAGCAGCACGGTCCACACCGCCCTGATCACCGCCACCTCGGTCGTCAGCCCGGCCTTCCAGGCCACGGTCGTGGACACAACCACGGTCAACCTGCGGGCCGGGTTGCTCCTGTTCCCCGATTTCGACCGGACCGCCGATCCCGGCCAGACGATCACCAACACCCACACCATCTCGAACAGCAGCAACTACACGGCCACCATCAATCTGACCGCCAACTCCTCGCAGGGCTGGGGCAACCTGGTCACGGCTTCGCCCCTGACCGACCTGGGGCCGTTCCAGAGCGCCCCGGTGGTCATGACCGTCACCGTGCCGCCGGGCGCAGCGGCGGGCCTGTTCGACCTGACGACCATCACGGCCACGACCAGCCTCACACCGGGCCTGTTGGCTACGGCGTCGGATACGACCACCGTCAACCTCAAGCCGGGCGTGACCCTGGCCCCCGATAACGCCCAGACGACCGGCTCCAACACGGTGGTGACCTACACCCACACCATCACCAACGAGGGCAACGGCACCGACACCTTTACCCTGACCGTGGCCAGCAGCCAGGGCTTCACGGTGACGACCACCCCGCCGGCGACCATCACCCTGACCGCCGACCAGACAGCCACGATCACCGTCACGGTCAACGTGCCGCCGGGCAGCGGCGGCCTGGTCGATGTGGCCACCGTCACCGCCCGCTCGCAGAGCGACGCCCTGGTGCAGGACAGCGCGGTCAACACCACCACCGTCATCCAGGTGGCCGGCGTCGAGCTGGCCCCAGACCGCAGCAGCCAGGCCCTGGCCGGGGGGGCCATCACCTACACCCATACCATCACCAACAGCGGCGACGGCACCGACACCTTCACCCTGACCGTATCCAGCAGCCAGGGCTGGTCGGTGACGACCGCCCCGCCGGCCACGATCACCCTGACCGCCGGCCAGACGGCCACGATCACGGCCACGGTCCTCGTGCCGGCGGGTGTGCTCAGCGATACGGTCGATACAACCCACATCACCGCCACCTCGGTTCTGAGCAGCGGCGTCTTCGCCGTGGTGACAAATACGACCACGGTCGGATTGACCCCCGGCGTGGACCTCTCGCCGGGGCAAAACGGCCTGGCCGATGCGGGCGCGCCCATCACCTACACCCACGTCGTGACCAACCTGGGCAACTTCACCGACACCTTCACCCTCAGCGCGGCCAGCAGCCAGGGCTGGCCCTTCAGCAACACGCCCTCCATCCAATTGGGGCCGGGGCTGACGGGCACGATCACGCTCACCCTCAACGTGCCCCCGGCCACCGGCGGCCTGGTCGATACGCTGACCGTGACCGCTACCTCGACCCTGAGCGCCACCGTCTTTGATGTGGAAACGAACACGACCACCGTCAACCAGCGGCCCGGCGTTGAGCTCGCGCCGGACAACACCGGCCTGGCCAGCGACGGGGGGCTCATCACCTACACCCACATCATCACCAACAGCGGCGATGGGTTCGACACCTTCACCCTCAGTTCCAGCAGCTCGCAGGGCTGGACGGTCGATCTCCCCGCCTCGGTCGCCCTCAGCGCCACGCTGACGCAAACCCTGGTCGTCACCGTCAACGTGCCCGCCGGCAGCGGCGGCCTGATCGACGTGACGGTCATCACCGCCACCTCCGGCCTCAGCAATTCGGTCCAGGCCAGCGCGGTGGACACCACCACGGTCATCGCGGTTCCGGGCGTGGACCTGGAACCGGACCGGAGCAGCCTGGCCTTCACCAACCGCCCGGTGACCTACACCCACACCCTGACCAACACCGGCAACGGCCCCGACCAGTTCCGGATTGAGGCCAGTAGCAGCCAGGGCTGGACGGTGACGCCGCCCTTCACCGTCAGCCTGGCCTACCAGGGCGTGCAGAACATCTCGATTGTGGTCATCGTGCCGCCGGCCGTCGTCAGCGGCACGGTCGATACCACCCTGGTGACGGCCACCTCGGTCCTCAGCAACGCCGTCTTCGACGTGGTCACCGACACCACCACCATCCGCGAGTCCCCCGGCGTGGACCTGTCGCCCGGCCAAAACAACGTGACCGATCCGGGCGTGGTGGTCAGCTACCTGCACACCGTGACCAACACGGGCAACGTATCCGACACGGTCAATCTGACCGCCGGCAGCAGCCAGGGCTGGGCCGGGCCGGTCTCGCCGGCCAGCCTCTTCCTCACCCCCGGCCAGACCGGGACCGTTTCTGTCACGCTGACCGTGCCGGCGCTCACCGGCGGCCTGATCGATACGACGACTCTGACCGCCACCTCCACCTTCAGCAGCGCCGTCTTCGATGTGGAATCGAATGTGACCTCGGTCCGGCTGACGCCCGGCGTTGAATTAACGCCAAACAACCTTGGCAGCGACGGGCCGGGGGCGACGCTGGCCTACACCCACACTCTCACCAACACCGGCGACGGCTTCGACACCTTCAACCTGACCATTACCTCCAGCCAGGGCTGGCCGGTCAGCGTCCTGCCGGGCACGATCAACCTGGGGCCGGGCATGGCCGGATCGGTGCAAGTCATGGTCAACATTCCTTCGGCGGCAGTCAGCGGCACGGTCGATACGGCCATCGTCACCGCCACCTCCGCCGCCAGCCCCAGCGTCTTCGCCCAGGCCACCGACCGGACAACTGTGATCGAAACGATCCGCGTGATTTACCTGCCGCTGGTGTTGAAGGATTACGATACCAGCGGGCCGCCGACGCCGACGCCGACCCCCACGGCCACGCCGGGTCCCACGCCGACCCCCACACCGACGCCGCAGTCCGGCCCGGACCTGGTGGTGACGGACATCACCATCGCCCCGGCCTCGCCGGTGGCCGGCCAGGCGGCCACGGTCTTCGTCACCGTGCAGAACCAGGGCGATCAGCCGGTGGCCTTCGGCAACAACTTCTTTGTGGATTTCTACGTGGATAGGGTTCCGGCCCGCAACCTGGCCGGGGACATCGCCTGGGGCGTGCAGGGCAGAGATTTCGGCGTGGGCCAGAGCGTGACCTTCAGCGCCGCCTACATCTTCGCCAGCAGCGGCGCTCACCAGGTCTACGCCCAGGCCGACACGGACAACACCGTGGTTGAAACGGACGAGGGCAACAACGTCCTCGGGCCGCAAACGGTCAACATCGGCGCGCCCGATACGACCGGGGCGGAACCGCCCGCCGGCACCGCTACGCCGACGAGCACACCCGCGCCCGCTGGCGACGTTCCACGGCAAACGCCCACGCCGGTGCAGAGATGAGGGGCTGAGGGAAGTTTCGGCTAAATGTCAGATTGGTTCAATCTCGGAGATTGAACCAATCTAATCGACACCAAAACGAAGTAGGGACACGGCGCGCCGTGTCCCTACGTGATTCACAGGGCGGGGAGGATCCAGGTTTTCAAGTGACTGTCACGCTGCAAGCGTGACAGTCACTGTTTTCAAAACTAACACTCGCTGTAGCCGCAGTCGTGGCATTTCTTGCAGCCTTCGATGAAGATGAGGGTGGCCTGGCCGCATTGGGGGCAGAAGTCGCCCGGCACGTTGACCTGCGGCAACGGCAATTGCGTGGCTTCATCCATATCGGGCAGGCCGGGCAGCTCGGCGGTGGCGGCGTTGAGGCCGACGTGTTCGGCCAAAGCCTGGGCAATCGCGTCGGGCAGGCTCATCACCCGGTGCTTGCCGAAGCCCTGCTGCCGCCCGGAGCCGATGCCGCGCAACTGGCCGACGATGTCCTGGATGCGCTCGTAGGGGCTGAGGGGGCCGGGCATACGCAGAATCAGGCTGATCAACCGGCCCAGGCCCTCGGCGTCGGCGGCCACGTCCGAACCGGCCTTGCCGACGTTGATGAACACCTCAAACGGGTTCTGGTCCCCCTCGCCGTTGGCGTTGATGGTGATGTAGGCCGTGCCGATGGGGGTCTTCTTGCGGTAGGTGTTGCCGTGCAAGGTCGCCGGGCGGGCGCGAGGGGCCGGCGGCGGGTCCGGTTTCTCGTCTTGCTTCTCCTCTTTGTGGTGCAGCACCTGCTCGTCGCGGGAGCCGTCGCGGTAGATCGTGCCTCCCTTGCAGCCCAGGTCGTACATCAATTCGTACAGTTTCTGCGTCTGCTCGATCGTGTAGTGCTGGGGTACATTGCACGTTTTGGAGATGCTGGAATCGACCCAGCGCTGGATGGCGGCCTGAACCCGGACGTGCTCTTCCGGTTTCAGGTCCATCGCCGTGACGAAGTAATCGGGCAGCGGCGGGTCCGGGTGGGCGGCCAGCCAATCCTGGTAAACCTGCACTCGCTCTCGATGCGAGCCGAGGCGTCCCTTGCGCTCCCATTCCCAGAAGTAGAAGGGCTCGATGCCGGTTGAGGTATTCATCATCGTGCCGGTGGTGCCGGTCGGGGCCTGGGTCAACAGGGTCACGTTACGGATGCCCTTCTCCTCCACGGCCTGGCGCACCTCCTCGGGCATACCCTGCATAAAGCCGCTCTGCAGGAATTTCTCTGCCTCGAACTGGGGGAAAGCGCCCTTTTCGGCGGCGTAATCCGCCGAGGCCAGGTAAGCCTGGCTGGCGATGAAGCGGTACAGCCGGTCCAGGAAATCGATCGATTCCGGGCTGCCGTAGCGGATTTTGAGCCGGATCAGCATTTCGGCCAGGCCCATCGTGCCCAACCCGACCCGGCGCTCCGAGAGTTGCTGGGTCCGGTTCTGCTCGAAGAAATAGGGCGTGGCGTCGATGACGTTGTCCAGGAAGCGGACGGCGTAGCGCACCGCCCGGCCCAGTTTGGGCCAGTCCACGTCCTCGCCGGCCACGAATTTGCTCAGATTGAGCGCCCCCAGGTTGCAAACGGAAAAAGCGGAAAGCGGTTGTTCACCACATGGATTAGTGGCTATGAGCGGGGCGAAGTAATAGGAGTTGCTCATCTTGTTGGCCCGGTCACTGAACCATAGTCCAGGCTCGGCGCTGGCCCAGGCGCTTTCGATGATCTTGCTCCAGATGTCGCGGGCCCGGGCCGTTTTGTGGACCACCACCGGGCGACCGGCGGCCTGCCATTTGTCCAGGTCGCCATCCCACAGGTCATCGTAGTTGGGGAAGGATGTGTCGGGGAAGACCAGGTCCCACTCGCCGTCGTTTTTAACCGCCTCCATAAAATCGTCGGTGATACCGACGCTGATATTGGCGTTGGTGATGCGGCCCATGGCCCGCTTGCTTTCGATGAACTCCAGCACGTCGGGGTGCCAGACGTTGAGGATGAGCATCAGCGCGCCCCGCCG
>JBHHXL010000073.1:0-15280 GCA_046757065.1 Anaerolineae bacterium | reverse complement strand
GTGCGACTGAAAATGTCTACGTCCATGTTGCTGTCTCCGTCTGGCGAATGATTTAGTTCGGTATAATGAAACAAACTATAACATCGATTGAAGAGGTAAGTCAAACTTATGAAATCGTCTCCGATAGACCTCGAGTTATTATTCCCGCAACTGAAATCTTTGTTTGAAAACTATAAGGTTGATTTAGCTTACCTGTTTGGTTCCCAGGCCAGAGGGGAAGCCGGCCCCCTGAGCGATGTCGATGTAGCCGTTCAATTCGCCGCCACGACCACCGAGGAGGAGGTGAACGACTATCGCCTGCGACTAATGGTTGACTTGCAGAGCGTTTTTGGCCGGAATGACGTCCAGGTCGTAGACCTGGCCAGCGCTTCCCCCTTGCTCCGCCATCGCGTCTACCGTGATGGCAAACTGCTGTATGCCAGAGATGATCGGATACGAGTCGCCTTTCTGGAACAGGCGTTACGAGATTACGTGGATACAAAGCCGTTGCGGAGGATTCAGGCTCACTATCTCCATAAAAGCATTCGAGCAGGAACGTTTGGTCGTCCCAAACATCTACGGAAGTTAGGATCTCTCGATAATGGTTGATAGAGACACGGTTGAAGCCCGCCTGGCAGCAATTCGGGAGTATGTGGTAGAACTGGAACACTTTCGACAGCTCACGTTTGAGGAGTTCTCTTCGGGTTCCGAATACTATTGGGCTGTTGAACACGGCCTGCAACTTGCAGCTCAGGCAGCAATGGACGTGGCTGTTCACATTTTGGCCGCCGACTTCAACCATCGTTTTGAAAATTACAAGGAAGCCTTTGAAAAATTAGGGGAAGAGAACGTCTTGCCTCGTGACTTTGCTATGCGTTTCGCCTTACTCGCCGGCTTCCGTAATATTCTCGTCCACGACTATTTGAAGGTGGATCTGAAATTGGTGTACGGCTTTCTGCAAAACAATCTGGATGATCTTCGTGCCTTCACGGCGTACATCGTTGAGTATTTGCGGCAAAGGGATGCTTCGGACGAGTGAGTAACTAGGAAACAGGATTTCCGCTTGAGAGTGACAGGGACTGAAGCTATGGCAGACACTCCAAACGAACTGGACGTCTGGTTTCCCCGGGCCGGGGCGGCAACGAGGGCTCTGGGCAAAGTCGTCGGCGGCTCCTTGAGCAAAGGGCTGCAGGTCAAGCTGGATTCGAGCGCCCCGGTGGAGGACATCGCCGTCGGGCGTTACGTCGTCATTGAAGGCCGGCAACTGCGTTTCTTCGGCATGATCACCGACGTTATCCTGGGCAACACCAACCCCCAAATCGAAGCCAGCCCGCCCGATTTCAGCGACGATTTTTTGCGCCAGGTCTACGAGGGCACGGCCGTCTTCGGCACCATCCACGTCTCGCCGATGCTGGTCCTCGGTGAGGCGCAAACCGGGGCCGAGGGGCCGCGTCCGGTCAAGACGATCCCCGCCCACTTCAGCCCGGTGCGCAAAGCGACCGAGGAGGACGTCAACCTGGTTTTTGGCCCGGAGGACGAGGTCCATTTTCACATCGGCCAGCCGCTGGATATGGAGGAGGTCAAAGTCAACCTGGATTTGCCGCGCATGGTCGAGCGCAGCGTGGGCGTCTTCGGCAAGAGCGGCACGGGCAAAAGCTTCCTGACCCGGCTGTTGCTGGCCGGTCTCATTCGCAGCCACGCCGCCGTCAGCCTCATCTTCGATATGCACAACGACTACGGCTGGCAGGTGCAAACGGAGTCGGGCCTGGCTGTCAAGGGCCTGAAGCAACTCTTCCCCAACCGGGTCGCCATTTTCACCCTCGACGAGGAATCGAGCCGCCGCCGCCGGGTGCGGCCCGATTACACGGTCGTCCTCAACTGGTCTGACATCACCCCCGAGGACCTGGAAATGCTACGAACGACTCTCAACTTGAGCGACCAGATGATTGGGGCAGCCTACTCATTGCGCCGCCGCTGGGGCCCGGGCTGGATCAAACAACTGTTAGGGGCCGAGAAAGATGAAATCGACCAGATGGTGGAGGGAACGACCCTCAACCGCTCCAGCCTGGATGCCCTCAGCCGCCGCCTGGAGCGCCTGGAACGGTTCGATTTCCTGCGCGAAAGCTGGAAGGGGGACTCGGCGGAGGCCATCGTCAACTACCTCAACAAGGGGATGAACGTGGTCCTCGAGTTTGGGCGCTACGGCAACTCGCTGGAAGCGTACATCCTGGTGGCCAACTACCTGACCCGGCGCATCCACCACATGTACGTCGAGCGGGTGGAGCAGGCCCTGGGCAACACCGCCGACGAGCCGCCGCAATTGCTGATCGTTATCGAGGAGGCGCACAAATTCCTCGATCCGGCCATCGCCCGCCAGACCATCTTCGGGGTCATCGCCCGCGAGTTACGCAAGTACAACGTGACCCTGCTGGTCGTCGACCAGCGCCCCTCCGGCATCGACGAGGAGGTGATGAGCCAGATCGGGACGCGGGTGACGGCTCTGCTGGACAACGAGCGCGACATCAACGCCGTGCTGACCGGCGTCAGCGGGGCTAGCGCGCTGCGGGAGGTGCTGGCCCGGCTCGATACGCGGCAACAGGCGCTCATTATGGGCCACGCCGTGCCGATGCCGGTTGTGATCCACGTCCGCGCCTACGACACGGAGTTCTACGCGGCGATGGGCTTTCAGGATACGTCGGCCCTGAAGGCCGGCCAACAGGAGCGAGTCAACCTGCTGCGGGGCGAAGAGGACCCCGGCATCGATTGATAATTCTCAAAACGAGCCGGATATATCACCTTCCGTGACATTTGTCACGAAAAATACATGACAAATGTCACCTGACAAAAACGGCTCTTTGTCGTAAACTATACAGCGGATGGAGATCCAAAGCAAGGTGCGTCCTCTCCTGACGTGCTTTGCAGGCCCATTGGCCTCCTCTAACAGGGTGTGCGGTGCCTCCCCCCCACCGCCACCCTTCCTCTTTTTTTAGGCCCATTCGCTAACGGACATCCCGTAAATTTGACAAGCTTTGGATAGCAAAACCCCCGTAACCTGGCCAGACGAAGGACGGGAGACGAAGGTTGAAAACACCGTCATTTCAGTTTATTTATTCGTCATCCGTCGTTGGTCGTTCGTCATTTGCCATTCGTCATTTGTCAAATCAAAAGGGTGTCCGTTAGCAAATCAGGCCCAATTACGACAATTACCCCCCCCGCCGGAGTTTGCGCTGCAAGCGCGCCAGGCGATGCTGCCAGGCGGCCAGCGCCTCATCCTGCTGCCGGCCTTCGTCCCCAGCCTCGAACCGGGCGATCGCCTGTTGGGTCCAGGCCTCCGCCCGCCGCAGGTCTTTTGCCCGCCATTCGTAATATTTAGCCAGCTCCTCCAGGGCGTAGAGACGATGCTCCGTTGCGGTCAGGGCTTCCCACAGCGCCACCGACTCATCGGCCCGCCCGGCCCGCTTGAGGAGCGTCGCCAGGTGTTTTTGGGCCACCCCAAACGCCTCACCATCCAGCCCGCCGGCCAACGCCGCGCGTAGGGCGCGTTCGGCGGCGGAAGCGCGGCCCAGGGCGTTGTACCACAGGCCGAGACTGAGCAGGTCAACGGCGGGCAAGTCCGCGCTTCCAGCGCCGGACCAGGCCAGGCAACGGCAAATCTCCGTGGCCAGGGAGGCCATACTGACTACATCGACCTCGTTGTGGTAAAAAATACCGGCCATCGGGCGGGCGTCTTCCGTGACCAGATAGGTGCGGTACAGCGTCGGAATCCAATAGCCGGGCACGTCGGCCTGGGCGCGCTCCACACCCAGCACCTCGGTCTCCAGATGGGAGAGGTTGCAGGCCCCGATGCGCCGCCGCCACAAGCGGCGGGCCGGATGCAGCAGATCGAAATGGGGGCTGCCAAGAAGGTCCTGCCCGCTGCGGCTGGCCAGGCCGGGCTGCAAGCGAGCCATCACAAAGCGATTTTGCAGCAGCGGCAGGTCGAAGGTTTTGCCGTTGAAGCTGGCCAGGGCCTCGAAGCGCTCAAAGAGGCGGGCCAGGTCGGCCAGGAGCGCCGTTTCCTCGTGATAGTCGCGCATAAACACCTGGCGGACGACAAAATCATCATCGTCCAGCCAGCCGACCCCGATCAGGAAGGCCACCGTCCCGGCGGCAACCTCCAGGCCGGTCGTCTCGGTGTCGATGAAGAGCACGTCGCGCCAGGTCAAATTGCGCCAGCGCCCGTCGCCGGAGATGCCGGCCACAGCCTCCAGGGATGTTTCCAGCAGTTCCGCAAGGGGGCGCGCGCCGTGACGGGCGGACAGGGGATAACGCCCTTCGAAGCTGAAATAGCGCCCGTATTCGTTTTCGACGACCGCGCCAGGGATGACGGCTTCGATGGGGGCCGGATTGTGCTCGTCGAACTGGTATTCCAGGAGATGTAGCGGAACGGGCGTATCAGGCAGGGGGATGCCGGTCGGGCGCGGTTTCGGGGGGGGCTGGGGGACGTGCGCCGCGCCCTTCTTCAGGCCCAACCGGCTCAGTTTGCTCAAGCGGCGCAAGCGCGCGCGGGTGTCGCCAGCCATCAGTACGGATACCAGTACTCCTTGATCGCATCATCAAAATCCCAGTGGACGTGTTTCGTCTCCAGGAACCCCTCCAGACCCTCCTCGCCCAACTCGCGGGCGTTGCCGCTCATCTTCATTCCGCCGAAGGGGCCGGCGTAGTTGTCGGTCAGCGGATCGTTGATCCAGATGGTGCCGGCCCGCACCTCCTCGAAGAAACGCTTGGCCAGCCGGGGATCGTTGGTGCGCAGGCAGGCCCCCAGGCCGTATTCGGTGTCGTTCGCCAGCCGGATGGCCTCGTCGAAATCGCGGTAACCCATAACCGGGATGGTCGGCCCGAACGTTTCCTGGCGCATGCACTGCATCGAGTGATCGACGTTGACCAGCACCGTGGGTTCATAGAAGTACCCCCGCTCAAACCGGGCCGGCCGTTTCCCCCCGGCCAACACTTTGGCCCCTTTGCCCACCGCCTCGGCCACGTGCTCTTCGACCTTGGCCCGGTAATCCGCCGCCGCCATCGGGCCGACATCGGTCGTGGGCTCAAGGCCGGGGCCAAGCCGCAGGCCGCCGACGTAATCGGCCAGGCCGCTGCTGAAGGCGTTGAGCATATCCCTGGGAACGTAGACTCGCTCGGTGGAGGTGCACACCTGGCCGGCGTTGATCAGGGCCGCGTAGGCCAGGGCCTCGATGCTCCGGTCCAGGTCCACGTCGGGGGCGATGACGAACGGGTCTTTGCCGCCCAGCTCCAGGTGCAGGCGCTTGATGCGTTTGGCCGCCACCTGCGAGATGCGCTGCCCGACCGCCGTCGAGCCGGTGAAGGCGATGACCGGCACCTGGGGGTGCTCGACCAGGGGCTCGCCGGCGCGGGGGCCGCTGCCGGTCAAGACGTTGAACACCCCCGGCGGCAAATGGTCGAAGACGATTTCGGCCAGGCGCAGGGTGGCCAACGGCGTTTGCTCCGCCGGTTTGACGATGACGGTGTTACCGGCGGCCATCGCCGGGGCCGCTTTCCAGATCATCAACAGCAAGGGATAGTTGAAGGGAACGATACAGGCCACCACGCCGTAAGGCTCTTTGAGCACGAAGTTGAACTGGCTCCGCTCGGCGCTGGGCAGCACCCGGCCCCGATTGTTGCGGGCCAGTTCGGCGTAGTAATCGAGCGTGCCGATGGTCCACTCGACCTCTTCCTCGTGTTCGGGGATGGGCTTGCCCTCCTCCAGGGTGCACAGGCGGGCGATCTCAGCGGCGTGTGCGCGGAGCTTGCGCGCCGCCTCGTGCAGCATTTCAGCCCGCTCCACGGCCGGCAGCCAGCGCCATTCCTCGAAGGCCTGCCGGGCCGCTTCCACGGCTTTGCCCGCGTCGGCCCGGTTCCCGTCGGGCACGCGGTCGATCACCGCTTCCGTGGCCGGATCGATGACCTCAATTGATTCGCCGCTTTCGCTGGCGACCCACTCTCCGCCGATGTACATCCCTTTCATCGTGACCCGCCTCCTTGCGATCAATCTTGCCCCAGTTGTTCCAGAAAATCGGCTTCGGTTATTTCATCTCGAATACGCCGGGCCAGGGCCAGATAACGGGTTTTCATAACTCACACCCATACGCTTCGATCTGTTGCAGCAGCAAATCAGAGGCCGCTTCCATTTCCACCAGATTTATCTCAAACCCTTCGCAAATTTCTTCCATCGCGCTCCAGGCCCGCCACACCGCCCCCGGAGGGAGCCCGCTCACTGCCAGATCGATGTCCGAGCGTTCGTTGAACCAATACCCGTGAGCCAAAGACCCAAACAGAAAAACCTGTCTGGCCTCGAACTGCCTTGTCAGCAAAGTGGCTGCCCGTCGAGCGATTTGCCAGGCGTGTTCCCGGCGCCGGGCCAGAGCAACTTGCTGCGCCTGCGCTCGCCGCCGGGCCGTAGCTCGATAGCGCGCCATTGTTTCAGGGGTAACACCCAGCGCTGTACCGTTCATTTTTGCTTTACATCCTGTAGTTACGTTTGCCTGGGATCGGTCAGAATCTCGACGATGGCTGGCCCCTCGCAGGCCAGCCCGGCCTGGATCGCGCCCGCCACCTCGTCGAGGCTGGTCGCCCGAAAACCGTGGCCGCCGCACAGCCGGGCGTATTCGGCGAAATTGGGGTTGTGCAGGCTCGTTTGCCAGACGTGGAGCCTTTCGGCCCGCTGCTCTTTGGAGATTTTACCCAACTCCTCGTTGTTGAGCAAGATGTGGCAGATGCGCATCCCGTATTTGACGGCGGTGGTGAATTCGGCCAGGTACTGGCCAAAGCCGCCATCGCCGGAAACGGAGATGATCCGGCGTTTGTCGCCGACGGCGGCCCAGGCCCCCATCGCCGCCGGAAAGGCGAAGCCGATGCTGCCCAGGTAGCCGGACATCAGCACATCCTGGTACTTGCACTCGAAGAAGCGGCCAAAGCTGTAGGTGTTGTTGCCCACGTCGACGCAGATGACGGCGTCCGCCGGGGCCAGCTCGGACAGGTGGTGGAACACGCGGGCCGGATGGACCCGGCCCTGGCCGTCCGCGTGGTCCAGACGCTTCTCCTTTTCGCCGCGCCAGTAGGCTTTGCGTTTGGCGATGTCGGCCCGCACCTCCGGGCGCTCCACCGGCGGCAGCCGCCCGGACAAAACCCGCAGCGTGGCCCCGATCTCTCCCCACAAGGGCACGCTGACCGGGTGGAATTTGCCCAGCGTCATGCGGTCGATATCGACCTGGATGGTCTTCTTCTTGGTCGAGATACCGGTGTGGTTGGAGAACGACGCCCCCAGCACGATCAGCAGATCGCTGCGGCCCATCATGCTGCTGCCGACCGGCGTGCCGCTGCGGCCCAGCACCCCACAACCCAGCGGGTGCTCGTCCGAGACGAGACCCTTGCCCTTGAAGGTGGTGATCACGGCGGCGTCGATCTGTTCGGCGAAGGCCAAAACCTGGCGGCGGTGGTAGCGAGCTCCGTGCCCGACGATGATCGACGGGCGCCGGGCCGCTTCGATCAGTTTGATGGCCTCGTTCAGCTCCGCTTCCGGCGGGGTGATTTCGAGGGTCGAGACACGCCCCCGGCGCGGCGTTTCCGGGAACGACTCCGGGGCCGGGGCGACCTGGACTTCGTTGGGCAGGATCAGGTGGGCCACCCCCTGCTCGACCACGGCGTGCTTCAGGGCCAGGGCCATCAACTCGCTGGCGTTGCGGTTGGTGATGACCGTCTGGCCCCAGGTTCGCACGGCGTCAAAGGCGGCGTACAGGTCCACCTCCTGAAACGCGCCCGGCCCCAGAACCTGGGTATCGACCTGCCCGCTCAGGGCCAGCACCGGGGCGCGGTCCATTTTAGCGTCCCACAGGCCGGTCAACATATTGGTGCTGCCCGGCCCGGCGATGCCGAAGCAGGCCGCCGGGCGGCCGGTGAGCTTGCCGTAGGCCGTCGCGGCGAAGGAGGCCGCCCCTTCGTGGCGCACGCCGAAAAAGCGCAGCCGCCCTTCGCTCTCCGCCAGGCGCATCGCGTCGGCAAAACCGAGGTTGCTGTGCCCGACCATACCGAAGACAGTGTCCACGCCCCAGTCGGTCATGACCTGCACCATCTGGTCGGAGATGGTCGGTTTGTGCTCCACCGGCTCCAGGCCAACGTAGATGCCGTCCTGGCGCACCTCGACCGGCAGCGGCCTGGCGCAATCACCGTAGCCCTCCGGCGGTTCGCCGGTTTTGGGGTCGTATTCGTAGCCGTGCCAGGGGCAGATGAGCCACGGCCCATCGAGCTGGCCCTCGCCCAGCGGCCCGCCCTGGTGCGGGCAGCGATTATCGAGGGCGGTGTAACCGTGGTCGGCGGTGTGGATGAGGCAGACGGCGGTCACCCCGGCCATGACCGTCGTCACCTGGCCCTCCGGCAGCTCGCCGGCGTCTGCCACTTTGTACCATTCCAGGGTCATCATTGCGCCTCCTCTTTTGGCTATAGGACAAAGGACGAAGGACGAAGTAATCTGGCCGAGATTCGTCCTTCGTCACCTGTCCTTCGTCCTCAAAAAACCGCGCCGCTTTAGCGCCGGTCGATGGGCACAAACTTGAGCCCGGTCTGGCCCACGTAGTGCGCCTTGGGCCGGATCAGGCGGTTATCGGCCAACTGGGCCATAACGTGAGCCGTCCAGCCGGAGACGCGGCTCATGGCAAACATCGACGAGAAGAGATCGCCCGGAATGCCGAGCAAATCGTGCAAGGTGGCGGTGTAGAACTCCACGTTGGCGTACAGGTTGCGACCGGGCTTCAGCTCTTCCAGCACGGCCACGGCCACCCGCTCCACCTCACGGGCCAGATCATACGTGGCCCGGTGGCCCGTTTGATCTGCCACCCGCTCAGACATCTCGGCCAGAATTTTGGCGCGGGGATCGCGCACCTTGTAGACCCGGTGCCCGATGCCCATGATCCGCCGCCCGGCCTCCATCTCCGCCCGAACCCAACCCTCCGCCCGCTCCGCCGAGCCCACGGCCCGGAACATCTCCAGCACCGCCGAGGGCGCGCCGCCGTGCAGCACCCCCTTCAAGGAACCGATGGCGGCAACGATGGCCGAGTAGACATCGGATTGGGTCGAGACGACCGTGCGCGAGGTGAAGGTCGAGGCGTTCATGCCGTGGTCAGACAGGCAAACCAGGTAAGCATCCAATGCCTCGACTTCTACCGGAGCCGGCGCCTCGCCGTTGAACATCCATAAGAAGTTGGCCGCGTGCGAAAGGTCGGCGCGGGGCGGGATGGGCCTGTGCCCGGTCCTGAGACGATGATAGGCGGCAACGACCGTGGGGATGCGGGCGGTAATGCTCATCGAGCGGCGGTACTCGGCCTCTGGCGAGCGGTCCTGCGGATCGGGATCGTCCAGGGCGCAGGCCGAGATAGCGGTACGCAAGACCGCCATCGGCTCCATCCCCTTTTTGCCGGCCAGGGCGTCGATCAGCGACAGCACCTCGTAGGGCAATGAGCGGGCCGCCACCAGTTGCGCGTTGAGCTCATCCAGTTCGGAGCGAGTGGGCAGGTTCCCTCGCCACAGCAAATGCGCGACCTCCTCAAAACTGGCTTTGCCGGCCAGTTCCTGAACGTCGTAGCCGCCGATAATCAGCTCGCCGTTCAAGCCATCGACCCGGCTCAGGCGGGATTCGGCCACGTAAACCCCCTCTAACCCTCTGGCTATCGTCGGTTGTGTCACGTTTAGCTCCTTGGGAAGATTTGATTGCAGGCAACTCGCCTTGGCGATCAACGGGGGCGGGCCCCGGATGAGGATCAACGCGAATTATACCCCGTAAGATGGGAAAGGTAAAGCCAGCGCCGGATGTGGCCCAACAATTTCCCCAAAACCCGGCTACTGAGGTAAAATTCACCTTTGCGCGTCAGTGGGCTATCGGTCGTCTCCCTCTTGGGTGTCGTTGTCCGACACAGGGAAAGTTTTGAACCGCTAAGACGCCAAGCACGCCAAGAAAAAACAAATACAGGCGAAAAAGCAGGAGAAACCGGTGTCTGAATTGATATTGCTCAAACTCGGCGGCTCGGTGATCACGGACAAGACGCAGTCCTTCACGGCCCGCCTGGAGGTAATCGAACGGCTGGCCGGGGAGATCAAACGCGCCCTGGACGAGCGGGGGGATGACCTGCGGCTGATCCTCGGCCACGGGGCCGGTTCCTTTGGGCACGCGGTGGCCGAGAAGCATCAAACGCACCAGGGCGCTATCAACCCCGATAGCTGGCCGGGCTTCGCCGAGGTGGCCGCCGCCGCCGCCGAACTCAACAACATCGTCATGAAGGTTTTGCGCCGGGCCGGGGTGCCGGCTATGAAATTCCAGCCCTCGGCCAGCACCCGCACTCGCGGCGAGCAGTTGATGTATTTTGAAACCTTCACCATCAAAGAAGTCCTCAACCACGGCCTGGTGCCGGTCGTCTACGGCGATGTCAGCGTCGATGCCAGGCAGGGGATGAGCATCGTCTCCACCGAGAAGCTGTTCGACAACCTGGCCCGCGAGCTGAACCCGGCCCGCATCGTGCTGGCCGGCCAGGTGGAGGGCGTTTACGACAAAGACCCGCTGGCCCACCCTGATGCCGGGCTCATTGAAGACATTGACAGCAGCAATTGGGAGGAAGTTGAAGCCCTGCTGGGCGGCTCCCACGGCTACGACGTCACCGGAGGGATGCTGACCAAGGTGCGGGATATGTACCGCCTGACGCTGGCGATGCCGCCTATGCAGGCCATGATCATCTCCGCCGAAACGCCGGGCAACGTCGAGGCCGTACTGATGGGGCAGGCGGTCGATTTTGGCACGCTGATCAACTGAGGCTTTGCTCAAACGACCCCGGCCTCCCGTAGCGCAGCGATCCGCTCATCCGAGTAACCGAGGGCATCCCGCAGGATTTCGTCCGTATCGGCTCCCAGCGACGGCCCCGGACGCCGGTGCTCGACGGCCCCGGGCACCCGGATCGCCGTGCCCACCTGGCGCACCCTGCCGAACTGCGGATGCTCGATCTCCAGGATCATATCACGGGCCAACACCTGCTCATCGACCAGCGCCTCCTCGACGCTGTTGACCGGCGCGCAGGGCACGTTTCCGCGCAGCCGGGCCAGCCATTCCTCAGTTGTGCGGGCCAGAAAACGCCCCTTGAGTTCGGCGATCAGTTCCTGGCGGTGCTCGTAGCGGGCAGCGAAGGAAGCGTAGCGCGGGTCGCCGGCCAGCTCCGGCGCATCCATCGCCTCGACCAGCGCCCGCCAAAACTTGTCCTTGGCGCAAAAAACGACCAGATAGCTGTCTTGGGTCCGGAAGGTCTGGGCGGGCACAATCGTCGGGTGGGCCGAGTCGGGCAGGCGCTGGGGGCGGTAGTCCCGGTTCAGGGTCCAGATAGCCAGGTAATTGAGCATACTGACCGCCGTGTCGAGCAGGCTGACGTCGATATCGCAGCCCCGGCCGGCGCGCCCCACGTGGAGCAAACCGGCCAGCAAGCCCGTCATGGCAATGGCCCCGCCCGCGAAATCGACCACCGACAGGCCGCTCTTGGCCGGCGGGCCGCCCGGATCGCCGGTCAGGTCCATCCAACCGGCGTAGGCTTGCATCAGATAATCGTAGGCCGGTTCGGCGTGGCGCGGGCCGGTCAGACCATAGCCGCTGAGCGAGCAGCATACAATCTTCGGATTGACGTGCTTGAGATGCTCGTAGGTCAGCCCCAGCCTGGCCGGTTGATCCCCCCGCAGGTTGTAAAAGACGGCCTCGGAAACCCGGACCAAATCGTGAAACAACTCCCGGCCCTGGGGGTGCTTCAAATCGAGGGTCAGGCTGCGCTTGTTAAAGTTCATCGACTGGAAGTAGAGGCTGTCGCCGGGGATGGTGTGCGGCGGCACGGCGCGGGCCACATCCCCGCCGGTCCGGGGGTTTTCAATTTTGATGACCTCTGCGCCCAGGCCGGCCAGGTGGAGCGTGCCAAACGGCCCGGCCCCAAATTGCTCGATGGCCAGCACGCGCAGGCCCTTCAGAAGATCGATCATGAGGCGAGTCCCTCCTTTATGCCTGTTGCGGATTGCGTGTCAAGTGTCAAGTGCCAGGCGTGCCGGGCAACACGTGACACACGACACCTGACACGTGACACGCATCACGTAACACGTTTCACGCTGCAAGCAAACTTACAGAGCAACGCCAAACTCGTGCCATTCGGGCCGGCCCGCGCGCCAGTCCTGGCCCGCCCCGCTCGTCCGGCTGAGTTCGGCCAGATCGGGCAGCGGCAGGCGCTGCATCGAGACGCGCAATTGGCCGGGGGCCAGGTCCAGTTGCAGCCAGGCCAGGGGATACTCGATGATGGCCGGGGCGACAACGAACCAGCACGGCCCGCTGCCCACCGGCGCTGGGTGCACATCCAGGTGATGGGCGTGGCTCTGGAAAACGGCCCGCGCGTTGCCGTAACGGGCCAGGACCTCCAAAACCGCCGCGGCGTTTTTCACCCGGTAAAACTCCCGCCAGGGGTGCTCCGCCACCCAGGGGCGCAACAACTGGTGCAGGAATACCAGCACGGGCCGACCCTCCGCCCCGGCCAGAGCGTCCGCCAGGCGGGCCAATTCGGCCTGGCTGACCCAGCCGTAGGTCGGATCGCCGGGCGAGGCCGCCGCGATTTGCTCCGGCGAGTGCCCCTGGGCGTTGAGCAGCACCAGCCGGACCGGCGGCAAATCGACCGTCCGGCCCAGGCCCGGCTCCAGGCCCAAGAGCGACCCGGCGTAGGCCCAACCCTGGCCCGGCAGGCAGTCGTGGTTGCCCGGCAGGCCGTAATACTCCGCCGGCAAGCCTCGAAAAGCGTCCTGAATGGCCGCCAGCGTCCTCGAGAACACCGCCGGCGGCATATCGTAAACCCCGCCGCCACAGGTGAAATCGCCCAGGTGCAGCACCAGGTCGGGGCCGGCGGCGGCAAGTTGGGCCAGCAACGCGGCCTGAACCTGCTCGGACCAGGGCTGAAGCTGGCTGCCGCCGTCGCCAAAACGCTCCGCCGCGCCGGGCCAGAAATGCGTATCGCCGCACAGGGCGATGCGGACCGTCGACTTTCGAGACATCAACTCCCTCCATCCACGCCCGCAACCAGGCGCAGGGTCTCCTCATTTGACACGCCGTCCGATTATAGGATACAATCTTCAGTCGTCAACTGGCGGCGCATCAGGCAGACATTAAGGGGTTTGATCGATGTATCTTCTAACTTTCCAGACTGAAAGCGGGCTACGCCTGGGCGTTAAGACGCCGGCAGGCGTGGTGGACGTCGCGGCGGCCAGCGCCGCGTTAGGGGCAGAGGCGGGCAACGCGCCCCAAACCTTACAGGCGCTGCTGACGGGCGGCGAAGCGGCCCTGGCCGCCCTGTCCGATTTTGTGGGCAAGGCCCTGGCGGCGGGGGAGAGAGCCCCCTGGCTGCTGCAAGAGGCCGGGCTGCGGCTGGGACCTTGCCTGCCGGACCCCGGCAAAATCCTCTGCGTTGGCATCAACTACCGCGCTCACGCAGCGGAGGCAGGCCGCACGCCGCCCGAAGCGCCGGTCCTCTTCTCCAAGTTCAATAATGCTCTGGCCGCGCCCAACGAGCCGATCCCTCTGCCGCGCAACGCCGAAAAATACGACCACGAGGTCGAACTGGCGGCGGTCATCGGCCGGCGGGCGCGCTATGTCGGCCAGAATGAGGCCCTGGCTTACGTCTTTGGCTACTGCACCGCCAACGACATCAGCGCCCGCGATTTGCAGCGGCGCACCAGCCAGTGGCTGCTGGGCAAGACCCTGGACAAGTTCTTCCCCATCGGGCCCTATTTGGTCACCGCCGACGAGGTGGCCGATCCGCAAGCGCTGGACCTGCGCTGCTGGGTCAACGGCGACCTGCGCCAGAACGCCAACACCGGGGAGATGATCTTCAGCGTGGCCCAGATCATCAGCTACGCCAGCCAGTACATGACCCTGGAGCCGGGCGACGTGATCTCGACCGGTACGCCGGAGGGGGTCATCCTGGGCCGGCAGGAGCAGGACTGGCTCAAACCGGGCGACGAGGTTTCCGCCGAAGTCGCCGGCCTGGGCCGCCTGACGAACGTGATGGTCCGGGGTTGATGGCGCACAGACCCGGCTCAGGCGAACAGGCCCGGCAGGCCGCCGGTGTGCAGGAAGATGAGGGGCGCGTCGCGGCCCAATTGACCGCGCTCGGCCAGGTCGAGCAGGCCGGCGAAGGCCTTGCCGGTGTAGATGGGGTCGAGCAGGATGCCCTCCAGCCGGGCCAGGCGCTCGAGGGCGGCCCCCCCCGCCGCCGACGGTAGGCCGTAGCCCGGGCCGACGTAGGTCGATTCGATCAGCGGCACCTCGGCGGGGTCGAACCGGCGGGGTTGGCCCAGGCGGGCGCATAGTTCAGCGGCCAGCCGGGCGACGGAGGCCGGGAAGCCCCGCCACAACCGGCCGACGTCGATCCCCAGCGGGCGCAGCGAGGAGCCGCACAGGGTCAATCCGGCCAGCAGCCCGGCCAGCGTGCCCCCGGTCCCGGCGGCCAGGACCAGATGGGCGTCGTCCAGGCCCCCGGCCCGGGCCTGCTCGTTGAGCTCCAGGGCGGCCCGCACGTAGCCCAGACCACCGCGCCAGGAATGGCCGCCAACCGGGATGAAATAGTGCGCTCCCAGCCGCAGCCGGGCCAGCCAGCCCACCAGCCGGTTGGCCGTCTCCAGGGTCATCGTCGCCTCCCCCCCGCCGCCGAAGGGGATGAAGTGCATCCTCGCCCCCAGTAGCTCGTTGAGCAGCAGGTTGCCGGTCAACTGCGGCGGGCGGCGCTCGAAGAAGAACAGGTGCGGCTCCAGGCCGTAGCGCCGGGCCGCCGCCGCCGTCATGCGGGCGTGGTTCGATTGCAGCCCGCCGAAGGTGGCTACCTTGCGCGCCCCCCGCTCAAGCGCCTCGGCCAGCAGATACTCCAGCTTGCGAACCTTGTTGCCGCCCATCGCCGGGCCGGGCAGGTCATCCCGCTTGATGTAGACCGCTCGCCCAAGAGCGTCGCTCAGGCGCGGCAGCGGCTCCAACGGCGTCGGGTATTGGGCCAGGGGCAGGCGGGGGTAGGCGGCGAGGCGCTGCATAAGCATAGGCTCTTCCGTAACTATTCACCCTATTAGGTGACTGGCACTTAATTGAGGTAAAACAACCCCGATTCCCGTCAAATCCACGCTTTTTAAGCCCAAAGTGCCAGTCACCTGAATAGTTACGCTCTTCCTTTGTTTTTGCTGAACGAGCCGGGTTATTCTGCCGACGAAGGACGAA
>JBHHXL010000072.1:0-15425 GCA_046757065.1 Anaerolineae bacterium | reverse complement strand
TAGTTTGTCCCGCACAAGCTGTTAGCTTGTGCTACAAAACCCCATAAAAGCTCAATGAGCCAATTTTCGAAAGCCTCCGCCGGGCGAAATCATAGCCCCGGAAGTGGAGATTAGAACAGGTTTAAAGCGCCTAAAGTATACTCAATTGCAGGGGTCTTGTCAAACTATGTTTGAGCGCCGTTCACCACCGCTTCGATCTCGGCTTCCTCCTCTTCCTGCCCCTGGAAATAATCATCCATAAACTTACTGCGGCGGTGCCGCAAGGCCAAGGGGGCTACGGCGCGCAGGTCATCCAGAGTGGCTTCGATGCGGGCGTCGGCGGCGGCGTGGGCCCGGGCGGCCTCGAACAGGGTCAACTCGGCCCGGTGGCTGTCGATGCCCAGCCGGTCGATCCAGCGCAGCCCTTCGAATTCAACGCCGTCGGCGAAAGTGACCTGGGGCAACCGCTCTTTGGCCTCCGCGATTTCATCAGCGGCGATGGCTATGTCCTGGGTCCATTGCAAAACGAAAGCGTGCGGATCGGTCTGGTAGGCCAGCGAACGCCGGTAAATCTCCAGGCGTTCCTCCGGTTCCCGCAGGCCGCGCACCACCACTCGCAGACCGAACCGGTCTTGCAGTTGCGGGCGCAACCTGCCCTCCTCCGGGTTCATCGTGCCCACCAGCGTCAGGCGGGCGCGATAGGTGGCAGTCAGCGGTCCCCGGCGCACGGTGTAAATGCCCTGGGCCGCCGCGTCCAGAATGGCGTCGATAATGGCATTGTCCAGCAGATTCACCTCGTCGATGTAGAGCAAATTCCGGTCGGCCAGGGAGAGGACTCCCCGCTCCAGGCGGATGCGCTGTTGTTCCAGGGCGATGCGCTCGTTGATGCCGCCGACTACGTCCTCCAGGCGCGCGTTCAGGGGCAGCTCGAGCAGCCGCATCCGGTCGAGTTTGGTGATTTTTTGGCCCTGTTCCAATTTCTCGGCGCAGTTGGGGCAGATCGCATCCGCGCCAAGGACAGTCGCGCCCGGCTCGCAGCCGTTGGAGCAAGTGCTCCGCTCCACGAGCGGCATCAGATCGACCAGGCCCCGCACGGCGGTTGTTTTGCCCGTGCCGCGAGGCCCGATTAGCAGCACGCCCCCCACCCGCCGGTTGATGAGGGTCAAAATCAGGGCCAGTTTCATGTCCGCCTGGCCGACGATGGCCAGAAAGGGAAAACGAATTTGATCGGCCAACCCCCGATCTTCGCCGGCGGTGGACAAGACGGCGCGAGATGGATTGCCTGCGTTCAGGGCTTCAAGCAAATGAGAAGTCGATGGACTCATAGTTTCGTGTTTCGTGGCGAACCACGCCTTCTGCGTCACGCCTCCTGCGTATAGTATAGCAAATAAGGAGGCCAATGTCACACCGGCTGGAAATCCGTGCCTGTACTCCCCTTGAGAAATCAGGCGAAAGGCGGGTATTGCTGCCTGGGCCACTTTCGATTATAATTTGAGCATGGTGACACTTGCTGCCAATCTGACCGTGGCCTCGCTGCTGTTCGCGGCGGCCTGCGCCCTGTTTGCGAAGGTACGTTGACCAAACCATTTGATCTTGCAAAGGTTCGTCAATGGGCTTACGAAGCTGGCCGGCTGGCGCTCCGCTATTACCAAACCGACCTCCTATCGGAGCCGAAAGCGGATCATTCTCCGGTAACCGAGGCAGACCGTCTGGTGGAGCAATATCTGGCCCAGAAAATTCGAGCGGCCCATCCCAGGCACGGCATTATCGGCGAGGAGTTTGGCGGCGCGGAAGCAGATCGGGAGTTTATCTGGGTCATTGATCCTATCGATGGTACGCGCGTCTTTATCGCCGGCCTGCCAACCTGGGCGATTTCGATTGGCCTGCTGCGGGCCGGAGCACTATACCGGGGCCTGGTCTACCTGCCCGTTTTGGATGAGTGGTATTTTACCAACGAGGAAGGCATCGCTTACTGGGGTCAGCGCCCCCTGGCCGGTCGTTTGCAAACAACCTGGCATCGCGACAGTTTTATTTGCGGTCCCTCTGATATCCCCAAATATTTCCAGGGAAACATCCCCCGTTTGCATTCGCTGGGGGCCGTGGCCGCCCACCAGTGCTTTGTTGCCCGGGGGGCTGCTGCCGCGGTCCTGGCCAAGCGGCCTCGCCTGTGGGACCTGGCCGCGCCGCAAGCGATCCTCTCGGCAGTGCAGGCTGTATCCCTCCATCTGGATGGGACGCCGTTGGATATGGCTGCCGTGTTGCGCTCGCGGCAGGTTCACGCCCCACTTTTAAGCGGACATCCGGTGATGATTGAACGCTTGCTGTCACAAATTGAACCGCGGCCGGTTTGAAGTTCATCCCAAAAGAGCCGATGTCTTGACGGCGAGGCGGCCTTCGCACTCGCTGCCACACCTCCAAATTACTCTATGGAGGTACAAATAATGAGCACATATCTGACCAATGTGTATGCTTGTGGCCTTTCTCTTTAGCCTCTGGCTGGTTTCAATAGAGCCGCGCTCAAGGGAATTTATCTAATCGTTGGAGCCGTTCAGTCATGGCACAGGTTCATCGAACCGATCTGCTGGAAGAGGTCCTCGCCGAGCTGTGCGGTTCGTTAGAGAACGTAACCGGGGCAGTCATCGTCAGCATTGAAGGATTCGTGGTTGCGGCTTATTCCGCCTCCGAGTTTGAGTACGACGAGGAAGGCCCGACCAGCAGCCCCCAGGTGGCGGCGATGGCGGCCACCCTTATTGCGCTCGGCGAGCGGACCCTGGCCCGCCTGGCCCAGGGGGAACTGTCGCGCCTGCTCATCGAGGGCAGTTCCGGTGGGATGCTGGTTGTTCCGGCCAGCAAACGGGCGGCCGTGGCGCTGATGATGAGCAAAGGGGCTAGAATCGGGTTGGCGTTCTACAGTTTGCAACGAAGCGCCAACAAAATCGCGGAGATATTGGAAGGTAGATGATGGCAGGTAAAGAGGAAGTTATGACCCGGAAGGATCAACTCAGAAACATCCTGGCCGATCTTTGCCGGCGCGCGCCGGAAACGGTCAGCGCCATCGTAGCCACGCGAGATGGTTTCAGCGTCGCCTCGGGCTTGCCCGAAACCACGGATCGCGAAGACGACACCATTGCCGCCGCGACGGCCCGCATCCTGGACGTGGCGAACGACATTAGCCAGCAACTTGACCAGGGGCACCTCGGTCGCATTCTCATCGAAGGCGAACAGCGCACCACCATTGTCACCGGCGCTGGCCGCGACACGGCCCTGGCTGTGGTCGTCCCCGCCGAGGCTCCCCTGGGACGGGTGATGTCGGCCATTCGTTACGCCGCCAAAAAAGTTCAGGAGGTTTACGGGTGATCAACGCGCCTCGCCCTGTCGAGCTGCTCATCACCCACGCTGCGCAACTGGTCACCTGCGCGGCCCCCAATGGATGTAAGCGCGGTCAGGCTATGGCCGACGTCGGCCTCGTTGAGGACGGGGCGGTTGCGGTCGACAGGGGGCGCATCGTGGCCGTTGGCCCAACCCGCGAAGTGGCCCGGCAATTCAGCGCCGGTGAGGTCATCGAAGCCCGGGGGCAGGTGGTTTGTCCGGGCTTCGTCGACGCGCACACGCACCTGGTCTTTGCCGGAGACCGGGTCGATGAATTTGAGCGGCGCATCAAGGGCGCAACTTATATGGAAATTATGGCCGCCGGTGGCGGCATCCTCAGCACTGTGCGCGCTACCCGCCAGGCGTCGCCGGCGGACCTGGTGCAGCAGGCCTTGCCTCGCCTGGATCAGATGCTGGCCCAGGGCACAACCACCGCCGAAGTCAAGACCGGTTACGGCCTGGATACGGCCACCGAACTCAAAATGTATCAGGCCATCGCCGCCTTGCAGGCCGAACACCCCATCGACCTGGTGCCCACTTTTTTGGGCGCTCACGCCATCCCTCCGCCTTTCAAAGATGATCCGGACGGCTATGTAACGCTCGTCATCGAGGACATGTTGCCGGCGTTGCTGCGAACAATGCAGGCCCACCCCTGGCCCGGCCCCGCCGGCGAACTCCTCAAACCCTTCTTCGATGTTTTTTGCGAGGCCGGCGTCTTTAGCCTGGAGCAAACGCGGCGGCTGTTGACGGCAGCTAAAGCGCACCATCTGCCCTTAAAGCTCCACGCCGACGAGTTTGAATCGCTGGGCGGAACGGCGCTGGCCGTCGAGCTGGGCGCGACCTCGGTCGATCACCTGGATGTCACCCCGCCCGACGATCTGGAGAGGCTGGCGAAATCGGACGTGGCGGGCGTGATGCTGCCGGCGGTTAACTTCAACCTTGGCTCAACCCATTTTGCCCCGGCGCGCGCTTTCGTGGACGCGGGCGGGGTTCTGGCCCTGGCCACCGACATCAACCCCGGCTCGGCTCCTTGCCCGTCGCTGCCCTTCGTGATGGCCCTTAGTTGCCGTTACCTCAATTTAACCCCGGCCGAGGCGTTGAACGCGGTCACCATCAACGCTGCTTACGCCCTGGGCTGGCAGCACACCGTCGGTAGCCTTGAGGCTGGCAAGCAAGCCGACCTCGCGCTGATCGATGCGCCGGATTATCGCCATCTGGCCTACAATTTCGGGGGAAATCAGGTGGCCGGGGTGATCAAGGCCGGGCGGCGGGTATTATGATCTGTTGCCGGAAACGGGTTGGGGGTTAGAGAGGATCAGGGGCAGGAAGATATAGTTACTGCTTTCAACATCTAATGTTTGAGAAGCGGGTGAACTGTCCATAAATCCCCCGCTGATGACGGCCCTGGCCTGAACCGTATGCGGCCCAAGGTCCAGCGATGCCGTATCGATTTCAAATAGAAACTCCTCTTGCATTTCATCGAAAGCGCCGTCCGCGGCCTGGGTCGTCTGCCACGGGCCGCCGTCCAGCCGGTATTGCACGGCGGTGACCACGGTTTCGCTGCCGGTGGCGGAGCCAGCGTACCGTTCCACCTCTCCCTGGGTGACCTCCCCGCTAGCGCCCATATCGTTGAGGAAGGTGTTAACCAGCCCTTCAACCGGATCGATCACGGAAACCTGAGCGATTTCTTGAACATGCGTGTTCCCGTAGTTGTCGATCACCTGCAGCTCAAGGGTGTGGTTCCCGCTGGGCATAGGGTCGGTGGCGAAGGTGAACCCCTCTTGATAGCTGTTGAATGTCCCGTCCTGGGCAGAAGCGGCCAGCCACATCACGCCGTCGATGCGGTAGTTCACCTGGGATATCCGATTGATCAATGTATCGCGCCGCAAGGGTGAAGGGAAGGGGATCTCTTCAATTGAGCCGGTAACCGTCAATACGTTTTGCATCTGGGTGTTGGTGATATAGGCGGTGTTACCGATCTGAATCGTCGCATCGACCGGGTCGAGGATGTTGTCGCCGTCGGAGTCGTGCCAGCCGATATGGCCCCTGGCATAGAAATCTACTGCCGGGTTGAGATAAGGCCAGACCTGGCCCCGCATAATACTGGCTTCATTCGACTGGCAACTCAGTTCGCTGTTTTGGTTCTCCACGCTCAGGTAGCCCGCCCGGCGCGTGCAAGATTGCCCGGCCGAAGCATACTGGTCGAGGGCCATAAAAATATGCCCAACCTCGTGCGCAGCGACGGCGTCCATGTAACCGGGCCCGTAGCCGTTGTTGCCGTAGGTCATCACCAGAAACGGCCCGCCCAGGTAGGCGTAAGCGAAGTAGCCATCGGTGAAGCGATTATCGCTGTCCTGGGAGCTATCGACCACGAAAATTGTGAACGCCCAGTCGGTGCCATATTGCTGGCGCAGCGCATTGTTGTATTGCCGCACCTGGTCGAAGTAGGAGGTGCTGTTATAGCCCATCGCCGCCATCGTGTCGGCGATCCAGTATTGCTGGTGGTAATAGGGACGGCTGACCGGTTCAACGGCCGTGGGGACCGTCGTGGCGCTCAAGTTATCGTAAATGAAAGAGAGGTTTGCCCGGCTCTCGCGCTCCGCCCACCAATCCATCGCGGCCACGATCTTGCTGGCGACCAGGGCTCGCTCTTCCTCGGTCCAGTCCTCGGTGGACGGATCGGTCGTGCCGTTACTTTCGGGCAGAACGAGGCCGACGGCCACGCTGCCGATGAGGTATTCGCTCGTTTCGTAGTAGCCGGGCGTCGGATCGCTGGCCTGAGCCTCTGCGCCTATCGCCGATTGTGGCGGTTCAAAAGCGTCGGGCAAGGTTTCGAGGTGGGTGTCCGCCGGAATCGGCGCGTCCGCCGGAGACGCATCCTTGCCGAGCAGGTGGTTCCAGATGCGGGCCGCCTGCCGCGCGGATGGGCTGAGGCCGGCCATATCCTGCCGGGGCACAGGCCCAAAAAAATAAGCTGATGTACCGACCATGGGCGGCGAGTTGGCCGGTACATCAGCGATGAAAGCATCGGGGGGAAAGCGGTGGATGACGTGGCCGCCATACGCGGCGATGGTTGCGCTCGCCTTAGCGAAATCCGTGCCGGTGCTAAGGATGACCAGGGCCCGGCGTTCGGGGTTTTCAGCTTCTGCGGCGAATGCCGGAAAAACAGATCGGGCGCTCAGTTGCCACGTCGCTGCCAGCAAACAAACGATTAAGAGGCAATAGAAAGCCGCTTTGCGTTTTAATAAATACCTTGCAAAATCCTTGCCAGAATGATAGCCGCCCATATTGTAGTGCTTCGATGGGTCACCACGTTGTTAACCTCAATGTAACGCAAATCGGGCGATTAGCGGGTAAATCCACGGCAAAATCAGCGTGAATTTTGCGTAAAATGTATGTGAAAGAAGCGTAAAGGCGAGGATAAAGTAAGCGGAAGCCGTCTGCGCAACGCTTTGCGCTCAGGACGAAGGACGAAAGACGGATGACGAAGGACCAACAGCTTCGAGCAAATCGGGCTTTCGTCGTTGGTCGTTGGTCCTTCGTCGCTAATATGCATCCAGCTCGCGGGCGGCAGCGGCGATTTTGCCGGCGTCGGGCATGAAGGCCGCTTCCAGCGTGGGCGCGAAGGGCATCGCCGGCACATCGGGGCCGGTCAGGCGGGTGATGGGACCGTCCAGGTACTCGAAGGCTTCCTCGGAGATGATGGCCGCCAGCTCCGCCCCCAGGCCGCCGGTCTTGTTAGCCTCGTGGACGATGAGGACCTTGCCTGTTTTGCGGGCCGAGGCCAGGATCGTCGCCCGGTCGAGCGGCAACAGCGTCCGCAGATCGACTACCTCCACCTCGATGTCCTCCCCGGCCAATGCCTCCGCCGCCTTCAGCGATTCGTGGACCATCGTGCCGTAGGTCAGCAGGGTCAGGTCCTGGCCGGGGCGTTTGACGGCGGCCTGGCCGATGGGCACCAGGTAATCCCCGTCGGGCACTTCCCCCTCGATGGTGCGGTAGGTGGCCTTGAACTCGAAATAGACCACCGGGTCGGGGTCGCGAACCGCCGCTTTGAGCAGCCCCTTGGCATCATACGGGTTGGAGGGGGCGACGACCTTCAGGCCGGGTGCGTGGCAGAAGTAGGCTTCAACCGACTGGGAGTGGTACAGCGCCCCGTGGATGCCGCCTCCCGCCGGGGCGCGGACGACGATGGGGCAGTGGAACCCGCCCGCCGAGCGATAGCGGATCTTGGCCGCCTCGTTGACGATCTGGTCGAAGGCGGGGTGGATGTAATCGGCGAACTGGATTTCGGCCACCGGGCGCAGGCCGTTCAGGGCCGCCCCGATGGCCACGCCGACGATGGCCGCCTCGGCGATGGGCATATCGATGACCCGCCGGTCGCCGTACTTCTGCCACAGGCCAGCGGTGGCCCGGAAGACGCCGCCGATCTTTCCCACGTCCTCGCCCAGGACGATCACCCGCTCGTCGGCCTCCATCTCCTCGTCCAGCGCATCTCGAATGGCGCTGATGACGTTGGTGGTGGGCATAATCTCTGATCTCCAATCCCCAATCCCCAATCTCCACGCGAAGCGTCTAATCCCCAAAAAGATGCTCGAACAACTCCGCCGGATCGGGGTAGGGGCTGTCCTCGGCGAATTGCTGCGCCTCCTCGACCTCGGCGCTGGCTCTGGCCTCTAATTCGGCCAGGTCTGCCTCGGTCAGGTGGCCCTCATCGAGCAGGTAGCGCCGGAAGCGCGCCAGCGGATCGTGCTGGCGCTGGCGGTCCACCTCCGCCCGGTCCCGGTAGCGGGAGTCGTCGTCGTCGGTGGAATGGGCTCCCAGGCGGTACAGCCTGGCCTCGATCAGGGTCGGCCCCTCGCCCCGGCGGGCGCGCTGGCGGGCTTCGTAGGTGGCCCGGTAAACGGCCAGGACGTCGTTGCCGTCAACCACCAGGCCGGGGAAGCCGTAGCCTTCGGCTTTGCGGGCCACGCTTCCACCGGCGACCTCCCGTTCCAGCGGCACGGACAGGGCGTACTGGTTGTTCTCGCAGAAGAAGATCAGCGGCAGGCGGTGAATGCCGGCCACATTGCAGCTTTCGTGGAACTCGCCCTCGCTGCTGCCCCCCTCGCCGAAGTAAACGATGGTCACCGCGTCCTCGCCCTTGATCTGCGAGGCCAGGGCCGTGCCCGCCGCCTGCGGCAGTTGGGTGGCGATGGGGCCGCCCCCGGCCATCAGGTTGGCCGGCGGATAGTTCAAATCGCCCGGCAGGATGCGCCCCCGCGAGTTGGGGTCGGTTGCCTTGGCGTAAGCCTGGGCCATAAAATCGTGAGGACGGAGGCCCATCGCCATGGCCACGCCCATGTCTCGATAATAGGTGTACACAAAATCGATCCCAGCTCGCAAAGCGCAGGCCGAGCCGACCTGGGCCGCTTCGTGACCGTCGGCCAGGGCCACGATGTTGATCCGCCCCTGGTGGCGCAACAGGCGCAGCCGGTCGCCCAGGGTCCGGGTCAGGACCATCTTGTAATAAAATGTCTGCAATTGCTCCGGGGTGATCTCCGGTTCGCTGCTCACCGGTAATTCTCCAAAAAGTCCCGGATCGCGGCCAGGACCTGGTTCGCCCCGAAGCCATCCAGCAGGCGGTGATCGTAGGTCAGGCTCAAATAGACCATTGGGCGGATGGCGATGGCCTCGTCGATCACCACCGGGCGTTTGACGATAGCGCCCACGCCCAAAATGGCCGTTTGGGGCTGGTGGATGATGGCGTTGCCGAACAAGGCCCCTTGCATGCCCGGATTGGTGACGGTGAAGGTTCCGCCCTGGACGTCGTCCGGTTTCAGCTTCCGGGAGCGGGCCCGCCCGGCCAGGTCGTTGATGGCCCGGGCCAGCCCCTTGAGGCTCAGCTCCTCGGCCCGGTGGATGACCGGCACCAGCAACCCATCTTCGACCGCCACCGCCAGGCCGATGTTGATATGGCGGTGCAGCGCGATTTTGCCCTCCTGGAGCGAAGCGTTGGCCAGGGGGTGGGCCCGCAGGGCTTCGACGGCGGCCTGCACGAAGAAGGCGGTGTAGGTCAGCTCGAGGCCCTGGCGGGCGAACTCTTCGCGATGGGCCTGGCGGTAGGCAACGACCCGGCTCATATCGACCTCGAAGACGGAGGTGGCGTGGGCCGAGGTCTGGACGCTGCGCAGCATGTGCTCGGCGATGGCGGCCCGCATCGGCGTCAGTTCGAGGGTCTGGCCAGACACGATGGCCGCCGGCTCGGGGGCCGCCGCCGGTGGCGAGGCAGGCTCCGCCGCCTGTCGCGCTTTGAGATAACGCAGCACGTCCTTCTTCGACACCCGCCCCCCCCGCCCGCTGCCGGGGATGGCCGCCAGTTCGTCCGGGGCAAGGTTATGCTCCTCGGCCAGGCGCAGCACGGCGGGGGTGTAGGATCGGGGGCCGGAGGAGGCGGCCGGGGCGGCATCCTGGCCCTCGACCCGCGCGGTTTCCGGCGCCTCCGATTGGGAGGGGACCGCCTCGCCCGGCTGGCCCAGGTAGGCCAACACCGCGCCCACGGCCACCGTCTCCCCGGCCGGCACCAGAATCTGCAACAGCACCCCGTTTTCCGGGGCGGAGACCTCGGTCACAACCTTATCGGTTTCGACCTCCAACAGCGGTTCGTAGGCCCGCACCGCATCGCCGGGCTCCTTCAACCAGCGGACGAGGGTCCCCTCGACGATGCTCTCGCCGAGTTGGGGCATCTTGATGGGAATAGCCACGGGGAGACTCCTTCAGAGTTTGCTCACCTCAAACCGGCAGGCCGGATCGCCTTTGGCCGCGCAGGCCGTCTCCTGCGAGGAGACCTCCGCTTGCGGGCCGAAAATCCCGGCGCCCATACCGCCCATCACCCCCCGGATCAAATGGCAGACGCTGGTTTCGGACGGCCCGTAGGCGGCGGCAAAGGGCGAATCTCGGACTTCGACGATCATCTGCCCGGCGTCGAGGTCCAGGTGCGCCAGGCGGAAGATGCCCCAGCCGATCTCGCCGCCCATCTTGCACATAAACTCGACGATCTCCTGCTCGGTATAATTGAAGACCTCTTTGTACCGCTGCGAGGATTTGGCCCCGCCGACGCCCCCGGCGGCCATCATAATCTCGGCGCACTTTTCCGGCCCGACCTCTGCCTCCAGCCCTTTCTGCCAGGTGGCGATGACCTCGGGCCGGATGAACATATAGCGCACCCCTTTGTAATTGAGATGGCCGGTTTCAAAGGTCAGTTCGTTCAGGATTGCGTTTTCCAAAGCTGTCACCTCCTTGAAAATCCCCTCACCCCCCGACCCCCTCTCCCAAAATTGGGAGAAGGGGAGTCGCGCCAGCGATGGGGGTGAGGGCTTTTCATCGCTGGCGGTGCGCCGGGCTCGCTCCCGGCGCGTGGCGGCTTCGTCCAGCGCGCCCGTTTCCGGATCGATGATCACGCCGTACTCGCGGCGGGCCGCCTGCGGCGTTACTTTCTCGTCCCGCACGTCCCGCCAGACCTGCTGCGGGTCCCGCTCCAGGGGCGAGCCGTAGCCGCCCGCTCCGGGCGATTGCAGGCTGATCAGGTCCCCTTCGGCCAGGATGTCCTGCCCCTTCGATTTGAGGCGGCGTTCGCTGGCCGACCCCGGGTTGAGCACGATGCGGCCCTTCGCCCCCGGCCTGCCCTCGAAGATGCCCTGCGGGGCGAACTTGTGACGGTCGGAGTAGCGGGCGAAGGAGACCTCTCCGGCCAGCAGGCGCACGTCGCGGCGCAGGGCCAGCGCGCCCCGGAACTTCCCGGCCCCGCCGGAGTCGGGGATGAACTCGTAGCGCTCGACGCGGATGGGGAACTCCAGCTCGGCGGCCTCGATGGGCGTGTTCTTGAAGCGGGCCAGGTGCGAGTCCTGGCCGTCGCGCCCGTCCTTGGTTGGGCGAGCGCCGGCCCCGCCGCCCTGGATGTCGATGTAGACGTAGCGCCGGCCCGTGCGCGGATGGTAGCCGGCCAGGGCGCAGGTGGTCACCTGGCCGTGGCTGCCGGCCATGCCCCGTTTGGGCAGGGCCTCGGTCAGGGCGCGAAGCATCGCCTCGCAAATCTTGGCCGAGGTGTTGGTCCGGGAGCCGACAGCCCGGGGCAGGCGCGGGTTGACTACCAGGCCAGGCTCGGCCTCGATATGGATAGGCCGGTAGCAGCCGGAGTTGGGCGGCACGTGGGGGTCGATCAGGGCGATCAGGGCGTAATAGGTGGCCGCGTGGGTCGTGGCCAGGGGGCAGTTGACGTTGCCCGGCACCTCGGCGTCCGTCCCGGCGAAATCGACGCGGGCGCTATCGCCCTCCTTGCGCAGGTTGACCTGGACCCGGATGGGCGCGTCGCCGTGGCCGTCGTCGTCCACGAAATCGACGCCCGTGTAGACGCCGTCGGCGATGCTTTCCAGCCCGGCCCGGATGCGGCGCTCCGAGTAGTCGAGGAGCATGGCCATACAATCCTGGGTCACCGCCGGGCCGAACTTGTGGTGGATGCGGCGCAACCGCTGCGCCCCAACGAAGCTGGCCGAGACCTGCGCCCGCAGGTCGCCCAACGTCTTGTCTGGCACGCGGATGTTGTTCTCCAGGATGCCGAAGATTTCGCTATCCTCTTGCCCTCGCTTGTAGAGCTTGGTGAAGGAGAAGCGCAGCCCTTCCAGGTAGATTTCGGTCAGGCCCCCGGCCACGCCGCCGGGCACGGCCCCGCCCATATCGGCGTGGTGGGCCATACTGCCGACGAAGCCGATCAATTCCCCGTCCAGGCGGACCGGGGCGAAGACGATGACGTCCATCACGTGCTGGCCGCCCTGGTAGGGGTCGTTGAGGATGATGATGTCGCCTTCTTCCAGCGCTTCGGGCCGGTAGTGTTTGAGCAGCTCGCGGCTGGGGATTTCAAAGCCGGTCAGCAGCATCGGCGCGTGGTGGGCCTGGGCCACGGTGTTGCCCTGGCGGTCAAAGACGGCGCAACTGATGTCCACGATCTCTTTGATGATGGTCGAGCGCGAGGTGCGGACCAGGGTGCGCCCCATCTCCTCCGCCACCTGTTCCAGGGCGTAGCGCACAACTTGCATAGTGATTGGATCGGCTTTGTGAGTCATATCATCATGTAGGACAAGCTGTTAGCTTGTCCGGGGCAAACTAACAGTTTGCCCTACATAAACCTCTCTACACAAGGTGTTTACTATAGGTCCAGGGCCAATCTTTCCAATGCTGGACGAGATTGGCCTTGACCGGATTGTTCAGCACATAGTTGACAACGCGCTGCCATTCCGCTTCATCCCGAATGACGCGATCATAATTTTCGTGCTGCCAGAATTTGCCCTGGCGCCCCAGAAGCAGGTTGGCTTCACGTGCACAGCGGCCTTTGAGGGAGTGCATAATCGCAGACATTGCGTGGTATGTGCCATCCTCTTTGCGTAGCGGTGTGAAAACCAGGTGAATATGATTGGGCATAATGCAAAAAGCATCCAGATCATATACTCGACCATCTCGATAGTGCAAACTTTCAGCCACCAATTTGGCAACCTCCGGTTCTTGAAGCCAGAAAGGACCGCTCTTGCCAGCGTCTAGGGCAGCATCCCATCTCCCAAAGAAACGGCGTTGCTCCAGGCTGGCTCGCTGCGCCCGTTCTTGTGGATCAGAGATGTGGGCCAGGATCGTATCAACGCGTTCAGTCTCGGCCATAAGTTGCTTTTGGATCTCTATTGGAATGGAGCCAGCCAAACGTGACGTAATAAACAGGCTTGCGCCGGGCGGTTGGAAGTGGGGCAGGTGGCGTCGATACGCGATTTGGTATTCCAAGGCACTCATTGTGTTTCGGTATGCTAAAAGATGTGGGTCAAACAAAGTCTTGCGTACTTTGCAGGCTGTTAGTTTGACCCGCGCAAACTAACAGTTTGCGCTACAAATTGGATCCACTGAGACTTATCTTTCTAAATCGAAACGTCCGGCGGGGCGTAGCGATGAAAGTCCATCTCCATCGTCGTGTTGGAGGATGGAACCAGCAAACCGATTCGACCGCGTTGACCGTACATCAACCACCTTCCTTTTCAAGCCAGATGGCACGACACCCAATGTTTCGCTTCGACCTGGCGCAGTTCGGGTTCCAGCCGGGCGCAGTCCGCCTCGGCGATGGGGCAGCGGGGGTGGAAGCGGCAGCCGGAGGGCAGATCGACCGGGCTGGGCACATCCCCCGCCAGCAGTTGCGGCGACCAGTTTTGCTCGGGGTGGGGCGCGGGCACGGCGGACATGAGGATTTGGGTGTACGGATGGCGCGGGTTGGCGAACAACGTCTCGGTCGGAGCCTGCTCTACGATCTGGCCCAGGTACATAACCGCGATGCGGTGGCTGATGTGCTTGACCACCCCCAGGTTGTGGGAGATGAACAGATAGGCCAGACCGAACTCCCCCTGCAACTGCGTCATCAGATTGATGATCTGGGCCTGGATAGAGACGTCGAGGGCGGATGTGACCTCATCGGCGACGATGAATTCGGGGTGCGTGGCCAGGGCGCGAGCCAGGGCGATTCGTTGTTGCTGCCCGCCGCTGAATTGGTGCGGGTATTTGCGCAGCGTGTCCTCCGGCAGGCCCACGGCCTGCAACAGCTCCGCAATGCGCCCGGCCACATCCCCCTCGAAATTGTGGACCTCCAGGGGCTGGCAGAGGATGGTTTCGACCCGCTTGCGGGGGTTGAGCGAGGAAAGGGGATTCTGGTAGACGATTTGCATCCGCTTGCGCAGGGGCCGCAATCTGGCCTGCGGCAGGCGGGCGATGTCCTGCCCCTTGAAAACGATCCGGCCCGAGGTCGGTTCCAGCAGGCGCAGGATCGTGCGGCCCAGGGTGCTCTTGCCGCAGCCGCTTTCGCCGACGATGCCCAGCGTCTCGTGGGGGTACAGCTCCAGGCTGACCCCGTCGACGGCCTTGACCAGGCGTCGCTGCCGGCGCAGGTACTGGCGAATACTGCCGGTCGGCTCTTGAAAGTACTTGCGCAGGTCCGAGACTGCCAGCAGGGCCTCGCTCACGGCGTGGTCTCCGTTTCCTCGGGGCGCGGTTCGGCCTGGGGCAACGTGTGCAACCAGCAGGCAGAGCCGTGGTCCCGGCGGATGGCGGTCAGGGGTGGCAAATCGTTTTCCTCGCAAGCCGGGACCTTTTCCTGGCAGCGGGGCAGGAAGGGGCAGCGCCCGCCCTCCCCCGGCCGGTCGGCGATGGAGCCGGGGATGTTGTAGAGCGTCTCCTGGCGGGCGGCCAGGCTGGGGATGGCCCGCATCAGGGCGCGGGTGTAGGGGTTGGCCGGGCGCTGAAAAAGCTCCTCGACCGGGGCCTGTTCCATCACCCGCCCGGCGTACATTATGACCACCCGGTCGCAAACCTTCGAGACCAGGCCCAGGTCGTGGGTGATCAAAATCATCGCCACCTGGGTTTGTTTTTGCAGGTCGAACAGCAGCCTGACGATTTGGGCCTGGGTGGTGACATCGAGGGCCGAGGTTGGCTCGTCGGCGATGATCAATGCCGGGTCGCAGGAGAAGGCGATGGTGATCAGCACCCGCTGGCGCATCCCGCCGCTCAGTTGGTGGGGGTATTTGTCCAGGACGCGCTCCGGATCGGGGATGCCGACCCGGGCCAGCAGATCGGCGGCGAAGCGGGTGGCCGCCTTCCCCTTCAACCCCCGGTGCAGGCGCAAGACGTCGGTGATCTGGTCCTTGATCTTGAAGGCCGGATTGAGCGAGGACAGGGGGTCCTGCGGCACGGTGGCGATTTGAGCCCCGCGCACGCGCCGCATCTCGCTTTCGCTGAGGGCCAGCAAGTCGGTTCCCTTGAGACGGATCTGGCCGCCGACGATGCGCCCCGGCCGGGGGACCAGGCGCAGAATGGACCGCCCGGTGACCGATTTGCCGGAGCCCGATTCGCCGACCAGGCCCAATGTCTCGCCGGCGCGAATTTCAAAGCTGGCGCCGTCCACCGCCTTGACGACGGTTTGGCCCGAAAAAAAGTAGGTTTGCAGTGCTTCTACGGCCAGAAGTGGCTCGGTCATAGGGGTTTGATTGGGGTGTGCTCAAGCTAAGTTGTAGGACAAGCTG
>JBHHXL010000071.1:0-15438 GCA_046757065.1 Anaerolineae bacterium | reverse complement strand
GTGCCAAAAACGGCTACCAGGTACACGGCGATAATGAAGTTGGGAAAGGCCCATTGCAGGTCGATGTAGCGCATGATGACGTTGTCGATCCAGCCCCCGTAAAAGCCGGCCAGCAGGCCCATCAGCACCCCCAGCACCAGGGACAGGACGACGGTGGTGATGCCGACGAACAGGGAGATGCGCGCCCCGTAGATGATGCGCGTGAACAGGTCCCGCCCCAGGTCGTCCGTGCCCAGCAAATGGGTCGTCGAGGGGGCCTGGAGAAACTCGAACTCCTGCGAGTTGGGGTCGTAAGGGCTGATGACGGGGGCGAACAGGGCGGCGAAGACCATTGCCGTCAGGACGATCAGGCCGAAGACCGCCTTCTTGTCCCGCCACAGGGAACGTATCCAGCGCCGGCGGCGTTTGGCACCGGCGGTCGCCGGTATGGCAGCGCCTTCGGAGGCGATGGTGGGGCCGGAGGTCAGGGATTGCTCCATTGTCTACTCCTCGTACCGGATACGAGGGTCGATCACCGTGTAGAGAATATCGACCGCCAGGTTGGTGAAGACCAGAATGACCGAAACGACCAGGATGCTGCCCTGCACGACCGGGTAATCCCGGTTGAGGATGCTCTGGATGAGGACCCGGCCCAGGCCCTTGATGGCGAACACATTCTCGACGACGACCGCGCCCGAAATCAGCAGGGCCAGGGCGATGCCCATGACCGTCACCACCGGGATGAGGGCGTTCCGAAAGGCGTGCCGCAGGATGACCAGCCGCTCGCTCAAGCCCTTGGCCCGGGCCACCTTGATGTAATCCGATTGCAGGACCTCCAGCATCGCCGAGCGGGTGATGCGGGTGATGATGGCCGAGAAGGGCAGCCCGGTGGCCAGAGCGGGCAGGATCAGGTGGGACAGCCAGGGCCACAGGCCGTCCGACAGCGGCTTGTAGCCGATGGAGGGCAGCCAATGCAGATTGACGGCGAAGACGATGATTAGCAAGATGCCCATCCAGAAGTCGGGCATGCTGATGCCCAGGAAGGCGGCGAAGGTGAAGGAATGGTCCAGCAGGGAATATTTCTTGACCGCCGAGATGACGCCCGCCGCCAGGGCCAGGGAGAAGGAGATGACCAGGGCCAGGCTGGCCAGCGACAGCGTGCGGGGGACGGCCTCGACGATGATCCGGCTGACGGGGACGCGGCTGCCGTAAATGGAGTTGCCCAGGTCCCCTTGCAGCACGTTTCTAAACCAGAAAACATACTGAACATAAAGTGGGCGATCCAGGCCTAGCTTGGCCCGCAGCGCCGCCGCCGCCGTCGGGTCAACATCGGCCAGCATCGCCCTGATGGGGTCGCCGGGGATGACGCGCAGCATAAAGAAGACCAGGGTGGCTACGGCCCATATGACGACCACCGCGTAAAATATTCGCTTGAAAATATAACCAGTCATTCCGTTCCTTTGCGTTGAGCGGTGAAAATCTGGCCCTCACCCCCCGGCCCCCTCTCCCAAAGCCTGCCCTGAGCGTAGCCGAAGGGTTGGGAGAGGGGAGGTCGCATTAGCGACGGGGGTGAAGGGATTTTTCAAGGAGTACGGGCCCCGCACTCCGTTTCCAGGCCCTAAGCCTCGATGGTGGTCCGGTCCAGATCGACCAGGCCCGGGATGCGGCTCTCGTCGGGGAAGTTGACCTCCTTGCGGTAAACGAGGATGTCCAGCGGATGGTGGGTGAAGATGGCTGCCACCTTGTCCGAGGTGAGCTTGTTGGCCTGCTGCACCAGCTCTTTGCGCTTGTCCAGATCGGTTTCGACGCGCTCCTGGGCGGTCAACTCATCGGCCTCCGAGGCCGAGAAAAAGCCGAAGGCCATTTCGGCCTCGGGCCGGTTGGGGCCGTTGAACTTGGAGTCGCTGATCATCCAGTCCACCAGGGCGTCATCGGGATCGAAGTCGCCGCCGCTGCCAAGACGGACCAGGTCGAAGTTCATCGAATCGAAGTCCTCGATCAGAACGGTGAAGTCCTTGACGTCGAGTTCCAGCTCGATGTTGAGGTTGTTCTTGTACATATCGACGATGACTTCGCCCTCGCGCTTGCCGGCCGGGGTGACCAGCAGTTTGAGGGTGGGGAAGCCTTCGCCGTCCGGGAAGCCGGCCTCGGCCAGTAACTGGCGGGCCGCTTCCAGATCAAAGCGTTGCTCGCTGGTCTCGTTGATGGCCGTATCGAAGAAGAAGCGCATAGCCGGGTTGACGCTGCCGAAGGCCGGCCGGCCCCGCCCGAAGAGGGCCTTGTCGATAAACTCCTCGCGGTTAAAGGCTTTGGCCATCGCCAGCCGCACCTTGAAGCCGTCCTCCTGCTTCAACTCTTCAACCGACTTGTTGAAATCGGAGACCACGAACGGCTCGCGCCAGGGGTTGACGAACACCGCCTGGAAACCCGGCCCGACGATCTCCGAGACGACCAGGTCGGGGTTGGCCACGAAGCGGTCGATGAGTTGGGCCGGCGCGCCGTTGCCGCCGATGATCTGGATGTCGCCGGCCTCAATGGCCGCCGCCAGCGGTTCCGGTTCGGGGATGGGGATGAAGGTCACTTTGTCCAGGATGGGGCGCTCGGGGTCGTAATAATCCTCAAACTTTTCGATGACCACCCCCTGGCCCAACTGGTGCTCGGTCACCCGGAAGGGGCCGGTCCCGACCGGGGTCAGGCCGTACTGCTCGGGACCCATCTCCTCCAGGGCGCGCTGGTTGACGATGGTCATAGCCCGGCCACTCGACCGTTCCAGGGTCTTGACCAGTAGCGACGCCTGCGGCTTCTCCAGCATAAGCTTGACCGTCAGGTCATCGACCTTGACCACGTCGGTCATGTTGGCCAGCACGCCGGAGTGGATCGACTGTTCGGGGTCCTTGGAGCGGTTGAAGGTGAAGACCACATCATCGGCGGTGAACGGATCGCCGTTGTGGAACGTCACCCCCTCGCGCAGGGTGAAGGTCCACTCCAGACCATCGGGGGTGACCTCCCAATCGACGGCCAGGTCGCCCTCTGCGGTCAGGTCGGGATTGATATGCGTCAGCCCGCCGAGCACGTTCGAAGCGATCTGGAACTGCAAGACCTGGTTGATCTGGGCCGGATCGAGGGTAGTGATTTCGGCGGTGCCGGCCCAGCCGGCGGTCAGCTCTCCCCCGGAGGGCGGCGGGGGTACGGGCGTGGCCGTTGGAGCCGTGGTCGCCGTCGGCGCTGCCGCCGCCGGTTGGGTGGGGGCGACCGTCGGGGCTGCGGCCTGCTCGGCGGCAGGGGAGGCGCCGCAGGCGGTCAAGATCAGGTCGGTCATCGACAGCATACCGCCTGCCGCCAGCAAACGTAGGACCGTGCGCCGGTTCATCTTCGGGCCGCGCAAATCGGACCGGCTCAAACCGAAGAGCGGGTCCTGGCGGTCGAAGTCGTACGCCTGTCTCAATTCCTCTTGTAGCTGCGCTTTGGTTTTTGGATCAATGGGGTCTGACATTTTGGCCTCCTTTACATAAAAAATGATTTTGCGGTGCAGGCGCAACCTTGCCTGGCGCAAGCGTACCCCACACGCCGTTGTGATATTACGCTTTTACCTCAGGGCTTCGTCGGATGAAGAACCGGGATGTTTGAGGTTTTTGCGTGGAGAGAGGTTATTATACACTGAATTGTAGTGCTGTCAATTGAGATTCCAGCTCAACCGGCCAGGGCTTGAACGACGGCCTCCGCGTCGAAGGCCACCGGCGCTCGCCCGCCGACGGCCAGCGCCTCCGCCCCGGCCAGGTGTTGGTCTTTGAAGCCCGCCCCGCTCAGGATGCAGACCCCGCGCTCGCCGGGCTTGATCTGGCCCCCCGCCAGCAGATCGGGCAGGGCGGCTACGGTCGCGGCCGAGACCGGCTCGACCCACAGGCCCTCCTCGACGGCCAGCCGGTGTTGCATGGCAAAGACCGCCTCGTCGCTGACCCCGGCCACCCAGCCGCCGGACTCGCGCACGGCGGCCAGGGCGTGCTCGCCGCTGAAGGGCACGTTGATGCCGGAGATGCGGGAGTTGGCGGCGGGCAGGGTGTCCACCCGTTCGGCCCCGGCCCGAAACGCCTCCAACAGCGGCGGGGCGGCGCTCGACTGGACGGCGATCATGCGGGGCCGCCGGTCGATCACCCCCGCCCGGCGCAGCTCCTGGTAGCCCCGCCACTGGGCGGCCAGCATATCCCCGCCCCCGACCGGGCACACAACGAAATCGGGCGGGCCCGGCAGCCGGGCCACGATCTCGTAGGAGATGGTCTTGATCCCCTCCAGGATGTAGGGGTTGACCGGGGCCCAGACAAAGGCCGGGTAGTAGTTGAGGCGGCCGGCCACGGCCAGGATCAGGCCGGCGACCGCCTCCGGGCCGTGGGCGAAAATCCCTGCGACCGGCAGCACCTCCGCCCCGGTGGCCAGGGCCTGGCGCAACTTGGCCGGGGGGTTGTCCGGTTCCAGCAAGATGAGGCACTTCAGCCCGGCGGCGGCGCAGTAGGCCGAAATGGCCGCCGCCGCGTTGCCCGACGAGGCGGTCAGCACGCCGGCCGCCCCGGCTTCCAGGGCCAGCGCGGCCACCAGCGCCCCGGCCCGGTCCTTGAAAGCCCCGCTGGGATTACAGCCCTCGTGCTTGAAGAAGAGGCGGTCGAGGCCAAGCGCCGGCCCCAGGCGGCGGGAGGCGACCAGCGGCGTGTCCCCCTCGCCCAGGTAGGGCAGGGCGGTCTCGACCGGCAGCAGCGCCCGGTAGCGGTCGATCCCCGGCCCCGGCTCGATGCCGGCCAGCCTCCGGACCGCCGCCTCCGGGTATTGCGGGCGCAGGATGCCGCTGCAATTTGGGCAGCGCCCCAGCGCGCCGGCGGGAGCTTCGGCGCTGCATTCGCTGCATTGAATCTGCACGGTGTGCCTCCTTCGCTTCGTCTGGGTCTTTATCCGCACTACAATTTGCTAACGGACACCCTACATAAAGATCAGCGCCACGCCGACCAGGGCCAGGACCGTGCCCAGGATGCTGCGCAGGCCGATGCGCTCGTGGAGCAGCACGTAGCTGATCGGGATCAGGATGAGCGGGGTCAGGGCCATCAAGGTCGAGGCGATGCCCACCCGCGTCAACTGGATCGATACCAGCGACAGCCAGACGCCGATGAACGGGCCGCTGATGGTTCCGGCCAGGATGGCCCACAATGCTCTGCGGTGCTGCCAGCCGCGCACCGTCATCCCGATTCTGCCCCGCAGGGCGGCCAGGCCCCACAGCACCAGGGTCGCGGCCAGCATTCTGATGAGCAAGGCGGAGGTGGTTGAAAAGCCATCAACCAGCCCGAACTTGGCCGTGATCAGGCCGGTGGCCTGGCCCAGCGCCCCGCCCAGACCGAACAGGAGGCCCAGGCCGTAGCGCTTGTTTTCGACCTGGGTCCGCCCGGTTCGCCTTTCGGTCACAACCCAGCCGATCCCGCCGACGGCCAGGACGATGCCGGCCAGTTCCAGGGCGGTGATCGTTTCTCCCAGGAAGACCCAGCCCAGAAAAGCGCTGAGGATGGGCACCAGGGCCATCATCAGCGAGGACAGGCGCGGCCCGATGAGGACAAAGGCCTGAAACAGAAACCCGTCGCCCAGGGCCAGGCCCAACAGCCCCGACAGCCCCAGCCAGCCCCAGCGGAAGGGCTCGGCCTGCAGCGGCAGCGGGCTGCCCTGCAAGACCAGGTGGGTGACCAGCATAAAGATGACGGCGAACAGCAGCCGGCTGAGGTTGACCACCACCGAGCCCAGTTGGCGACCGCTGTAGCTGAAGAAAACCGAGGTGATCGCCCAGCAGAAGGCGGTGGTGATGGCCGCTATTTCGCCCAGGTAGCCTGCCAAGAAGATGCCCTCAAATCACGCCCAGTTCCCGGCCAACCCGGGCGAAGGCATCCACCCCCTGGGCCAGGTCGGCCTCGCTGTGGGTGGCGCTGATCATGACCCGGATGCGGGCCTTGCCCCGGGGCACGGTTGGATAGCCGATGGCCATGGCGAAGACGCCCTCTTCAAACAGGCGGCGGCTGAATCGCTGGGCCAGCGGGGCCTGGCCCAACATCACCGGCACGATGGGCGTCTGGCTGAGGCCGGTGTCGAAGCCCAGGGCCGACATCTCCGCTTTGAAGGCCCGGGCGTTGGCCCACAGCCGGTCCACCAGCTCCGTCGACGCGGCCAGCAGGTCCACGGCGGCGATGCAGGCCGCCGTGTCGGGGATGGTGGAGGCGCTGGAGAACAGGAAGGGGCGCGAGCGCTGGCGCAGGTACTCGATCAGGCGGGCCGGGCCGGCGGCGTAGCCGCCCACCACGCCGAAGGCCTTGGACAGCGTGCCGATCTCCAGATCGACCCGGCCGCGCAACCCGAAGTGGTCGACGATGCCCCGCCCGCCGTGGCCCAAAACGCCTTCGCCGTGGGCGTCATCGACCATCACCAGCGCCCCGGCCGGTTCGGCCACGTCAACGATTTGGTCCAGGGGGGCGATGTCGCCATCCATCGAAAAGACGCCATCGGTTACGACCAGGACCTTGCCGTAGCCTTTGCCGGCGGCCTCGGCCAGGACGCGGGCCAGGTCGTCCGGATCGTTGTGCCGGTAAACGGCGCGCCCGGCCCTGGTCAGGCGCACCCCGTCGATGATCGAGGCGTGGTTGAGGGCGTCGCTGATGATCAGATCGCCCCGGCCCATCAGGGCCGGGATGACGGCGATGTTGGCGTTGAAGCCGGACTGGTAGGCGATGGCGGCCTCGGCCCCTTTGAAGGCGGCCAGCTTTTCCTCAAGTTCGTTGTGCAGGGCGGTGTTGCCGGCAATGGTCCGCACCGCGCCGGGGCCGACGCCGTAGCGCTCGATGGCTTCCGCCGCCGCCCGGCGCAGGCCGGGGTGGTTGGCCAGGCCCAGGTAGTTGTTCGAGCAGAAGTTGAGCACGCGCTGCCCGTCCACCACCAGCCAGGCGTCCTGCGCCGACTCGATGGTGCGGATGTTGGTGTACAGCCCGCTTTCCTTCAGAGCGGCCAGCTCCTGATCGATGAAGGCCAGTTTATCGTTTGCGTTTGCTGGGGTTGTCATTTGCTTCTTCCTCTGCGGTAGCGCTCAATAATGTTCGGAAACAAATAATCGACAAAGGCGCGGTCTTCGTCGTAATCGGGCGACCAGCCCCAGTCCTGGCGGGCGGCGCTGTCATCCAGGTCCGCCGGCCAGCTATCGACGATCCTCTGGCGGTCGGCGTCCGGCTCGAAGGTGATCCTGGCCTGGGGGAAGACCTGCCTGACCCGGTCGTGGAACCCGGCGGCGGTCAGGTTGAAGCTGGTGACGTTGTAGACGTGCCTGGTCAGCCTGTCCCGGGGTGCTGTCTCCAGTTGGATCAGGGCTTTGATCGCGTCCGGCATAGCCATAAAGGGGATTTTGGTGTCGGGGCGGACGAAGCAGGCATAGGGCAGGCCCTGGGCAGCGTGGTGGACCATCTCCGGGCCGTAGTCGCTGGTGCCGCCGGCCGGCACGGTGACGGCGCTGATCAGGCCGGGAAAGCGCACGCAGCGGAAATCGACGCTGTGCGGTCGCTTGTCGGCGGCCAGTTGCCGGTAATGGGTGGCGTAATAGTGGCCCAGATACTCGCAATATAACTTGGTGCAGCCGTAAATCGTGGTGGGCGTGCACCAGCGATGTTCCTTAATCGGCCCGATGTCTGCTTTCCGCTGCAAATCGGGCAGACCGTAAACGGCGATGGAGCTGGGGAAGAGGAACTTGACCGGCCGGCCCTGCCAGCTCGATTGCTCGATGGCCAGCCGCAGCAGGTTTAACGTGCCCTCGACGTTGACCCGGTGGGCGGTTTCGGGGTGGAACTCGGCTTTGGTCGACAGGATCGAGGCCAGGTGGTAGATGGTGCGGATTTCGTATTGCAGCACCAGCCGCCCGAAAAGCATCGTGTCCAAAACGTCGCCCAGGATGAACTCGCGGCAGTAGGGGCGCAGGGTCTCGTCCAGGGGTTGGATGTCGAGGGCGACGATCTCAACCTCGCCCCGCTCGGCCAGGTAGGCGATCAACCCGTGCCCGACCTCGCCGTTGGCCCCCGTGATCAGGACAACTTCTTTGCGTGCCAAGGTCTACCTCCATCGGCAGCCGGTCAGGACACCACTTCTGTTTGGGGGTGAAAGTTGGCCCAAACGAACCATAGCACCCGGCTGACCGGGATCAGGGATAAGATTGCCAACACAAGTGCCATGCGTGACCTCCTCGTATAAAATACGTAGGACAAACTGTTAGTTTGTCCGAAGTGCGAACAAGCTAACAGCTTGTTCTACTCTCTGTGAAAATAGCTGTCTACCTGTCGGTGGGTAGCTGGGCATGGTATTGAGGGCTTCAGCCCTTGCCCGCCGCAAAGGGCTGAAGCCCTCAATACGGCTGCATTGGACTCCGTATGAAAGCGCCCTCACCCCCCGGCCTGGGCGGCGAAGGTCGCCACGTCGATGTTTGCCCCGCAGACGATGATGCCCACCCGCTTGCCTTGCAGCCGTTGGCGGAGGGGGCCGCACAGGGCCGCCGTGGCCGCCGCGCCCGCCGGCTCCACCGCCAGCTTCATCCCCTGAAACAGGAGGGCCATCGCCCGGCGCAGATCGTCGTCGGTGACCAGCACCAGGTCATCGATATGCTGCTGGCAGAGGGCGAAGCTGTACGGCTCGGCCCGGGGAGCGCCCAGGCTGTCGGCGATGGTCCGCACGGCGGGGATGGCCTCGGGTTTGCCGGAGGCGAAACTGCGGTGCATCGAATCCGCGCCCTCCGGTTCAACGCCGAACACCTGGCAGCGGGGTTGCATCAGCTTGACGGCGGTAGCGATCCCGGCGCACAGCCCGCCCCCGCCGATGGGCACGATCACGGCGTCGAGGTCCTCGACCTGGGTGCACAATTCAAGGCCGGCGGTGGCCGTGCCGGTGGCCGTCAACGGCCCTTCGTAGGGATGGACGAAGATTCGCCCTTCGTCGCGTTCGATCTGGCGCACCCGTTCCAGGGCCTCCTGCACGTTATCAACCAGGATCACCTCCGTCTCGTAGGCCCGGCAGATAGCCACCCGGGCCGGATTGGCGTTCTTCGGCATGACGACCCTGGCCGTGGTGCCCACAATCCGGGCCGCGTAACCGACGGCGATGGCGTGGTTGCCGGCGCTCAAGGCCGTCACACCCCGCGCCAGTTCATCGGCGGACAGGTTAAGCATATTGGTCAACGCCCCGCGCGGCTTAAAGGTGCCGGTGTGCTGGAAAAGCTCCAGTTTGAGAAAGACCTCCGTCTCCGGGCCGATGACCTCGATGATCTCGCGGTTGCGCCAGCGCCAGACCGGGGTCTCAACGATGTAGTCATCGATCTGTTCGCGGGCCGCCCGGATTTCGGCCAGGGTCGGTGCTTTCATAAGGGTCTCTCCGTAAAAACGTAAATCATTCGAGTGTGTTCAAAATGAGTTGTATCCCCACCGAGCTTCTCTTCGTGGGTGGCTTCCCACCAGGCCTGGTTGATTCTGCCCATGATTCCGGCCAGCGAAAGCGCAGGTGACGGCCCAACGTGAGATCCTCTAGCCTCAGGCCGGGGCCAGGGCCAGAACCCGCACCGGGCTGCCGGAACCACCCACAATCTTCAAGGGGGCGGCGATGACCATAGCTCCGGTGGGAGGCAACTGGTCCAGGTTGCAGAGGCTGGCCAGGCCCAGCTTGCCCGCGCCGTGCATAATGGCGTGGTTGGGGAAGGGCGGGTCGAACGCGCCGGCCTGCCCGGCGTCGGTGCCGATCGTTTCGACGCCCACGCCCAGCACATCCCGTTCCCGGGCCAGGAACTCGGAGGTGGTCTGGTGGAAGCCGGGTGAGTGAGGGCCGTTTTCGTCGGCGTTGATGAAAGCCTCCTTATCGTGGCCCCGGCTGGACCAGCCCGTCAGCAATAGCACCCAGGCTCCGGCTGGAATCTGGCCGTGTTCGGCCTCCCAGGCCTTGACCCCTTCAATCGAGAGCAGGAAATCTGAGTCTTGCTCCACTTCGGCCCGGACATCGATGACGCAAGCCGGGCCAACAAACTGGGCCGGGTCGAGGGTGTCGGTGGTGTTGTTGGGCAGGTCCTTGCCGGTTACCCAATGCACCGGCGCGTCGAAGTGGGTGCCGGTGTGCTCGCCCAGGTTGAGCGTGTTCCAATACCAGGCCGGGCCGGCGTCGTTGTAGCGGGAAATCTCGGTCATGGTTAACGGCGGCGATTGGGCAAATTGAGGGGGTAAGTCGATGACCGGCGTGTCCGGGCCAAGGGGTTGGGTCAGATCGACCACTTTGGCCCTACCGGCGACGAGATCGGCCAGTAAATCGGTAATAGATGACATGGGTCTCTCCTTCGAAAATAACGTTTTCTGGAATAACGTTTTCTGGAGTGCAGAATGCATTCTGCACTCCAGATTTTCATCATCGGTGGCGTGCGTTGGACGCTCGTGATGGCTCCTCGTATAAAATAGCTGTCTGCCTGTAGGATTAGATTGGTTCAATCTCCAAGATTGAACCAATCTGGCATCTATAGCCCTTACCGGCCTCAAAGGGCTAAAGCCCTCAATACGGCGGCGCCGGACCCCCGTGAAAATAGGCTTCATTTTCACGCTGTGCGTCGGTGGTGTGCCATCAGGTTCGCGGCGACTCAATAGGTCTGTAAGTACCAGATCAGGTAGCCCAGGGCGGCCACAGCCAGCAAAATGGAGGCCACCCAATCGGCGCGCTCAAAATGGATCGAGCGCAGATAAGTCCGGCTCTTATCGTAGCCATAGGCGCGTAGCTCCATCGCAATGGCCACGGCGTTGGTGCGCCGCATCGCGCGCAGCACAAAGGGCAACATCACCGGAATCAGGCGAACGATCTTGCGCAGGCTGCCTTTGAGCTCCAGCCCGCGCACGGCCTGGCTGTCGTAGATTCTGACCAGTTCGCGTTCCATCACCGGGAAGGTCCGCAGCGACAGCCCAACCAGCAGGGCGTAGCGATACGGCACCTTGAAGGCGACGAAGGTCAGGGCCAGGTCGGTCGGGTGAACCCACATAAAGAACTGCAAGGAGACGATCACGATCAGGATGATGCGGAACATGACCCTGAAGGCGATTTCAAAGCCCTGGCTGTGCAGGCCAACCGGACCGACATCGGCAAAGGTCGGGCCCTCGGCGAAGATCAACTGGAGAATCACAACGGCGATGGTCACCGGGATCATAGCCTTGACCAGCGGGCCATAACGGCGGATGTCGAGGCCGGCGGCCAGCGAAACCAGAATCACCAGGCCAATCCCGGCCGCCAGGAAGGCCGGTTGTTCGGTGACAATCGAGAGGACCACCATCATCAAGAACCATAACAGCTTGGTCCGGGGGTCCAATCTGTGGATGACGTTGTCTTTGTAGCTATACGGTGTAATCAGCGACATAGTTGGGTTGAGAGGCTCGTAGTGATGGCTTCAGCCGTTCCCTTCAGGCAGGGGCCGGCAAAAGTCATCACTACAAACCTGCCAAACAAGCCGGACAGGCAACCGCAGGCTCGATACTCGCTGCCGGTCAGTTCACCACACCCGACTTGTGAATGCCTTCGGCGATGAGTTTGCCGAAGATGGCCGCCAGGATGATGGCCGCGACATTGGTCAGGCTCTGGAACTGGATGGTGATCGGCCACGGGAGATCAAAGACGGTCCGCACAAAGTAGGTCATCGGAGCGTAGCCGATGAAGACAATGGGGATCAGGGCTACGAACCAGTGCCACCACTTGCGCATAGACCACATCCGGGTAAAGACAATCGCCACCACGGGGTAGAGCAGGTTGTTGAAAATGAACCCGGCGGCTACGGGCGTGCTGCCGGTGACCACAGCAAATAGGGCGTTGGTCAGCCCGGTCAACCAGGCTCCCGGCAGCCCGAAGAAGATGTTCGATAACATGGAAACGATGGAGTGGGTGCCCCCGGCAAACGGGAACCAGGTGCCGCCGGTAAGCACCGTGTCGACCCGTTCCATAATGCCGGCGTTGATGATGGTCATCACCACGCCCAGGATCACGCCGCCGACGAGGGCTCTGACGCTGAAGTCAAAGTATTTGTACTGGGCAATGCTGAGCGGTTCTTCCCCCCCGAACTTCGATTTGTCGATCACGGTTTCAGCCATTATTTGCCTCCTTTGGTTGGAATAAGGTTGCCGCCAGGGGCAACACGTGAATAATACGCGGGTAATCTGGAAACTTTCAAACCCGGTTCCTTACGCTCGAATAAGCTGCCTCCTTTCCCTGCGCTCTATCCGGCTCGTCCAATCAATCCCCCTGCGCGGCCAGGATGAAATCGCCCAATTCGTGCACGTTGCTCAGATGGGTGTGCAGCTCCAGGGCCTTGAGCAATTCAAACTCATCGGGGATGAGGATGCCGGCCGTGTTCAGCTGGTCCAGATGCCGGTGCAGTTCGGCGGTGTTCACATCCAGACGTATCCGGCCTTCAGAGAGCACCACCGAGCGCTGCGAGTAGTGCAGCACCAGTTCAATGTCGTGGGTGATGAACAGGGTTGTGGTGCCGCGCCGGTTGCGCTCGACCAGCATTTGCATGATGTCCAACGTTTCGCCGTGGTCCAGACCGGTGCTGGGCTCGTCCACCACCAGGATGGGCGGATCGTGCACGAAGATTGAGGCCAAAGCCAGGCGCTGCCGCTGGCCGCGACTCAGCCGGTAAGGATGGAGGTCCTGGTAAGGAGCCAGGCCCAACTCTTCGAGGATGGCCATCACCCGCTCTTCGATCTCGGCCGCTGGCACCCGGCGGATTTTGAGGGCAAAGGCCGCCTCGTCGTAGACCGAGTTGGAGAAGATTTGGTAATCCGGGTCCTGGAACAGGTAACCGACCCGGTTCGAAAGCTGGGCCGTGGAAAGGCCGGAAATATCTTGGTTTTGCAACAAGACGCGCCCGGCGGTCGGTTGCAGCAGGCCGATCAGGTGCCGGGCCAGCGTCGTTTTGCCGGCCCCGTTTTCGCCGATGAGGGCCACAAATTCGCCTGCCCCCACCGACAGGTCGATCTCTTTCAGGGCCGTATGGCCGGTAGGGTAGGTGTGGGTTAGCCCTTCAATTTGAATGATCGGTGGCGTCGCGACAGCCGCGCTGGGGCTTTTCGACGCCGGCGGGCCGGTCACCGCCCGGCCATCAAGCATCGGGCGGTAGCGTTCAGCCGTGCGGCCCACGTCCAATTCCAGCGGCCCCGGCCGATAATGGCGCGATTCAAGATAATGGTGCAGGCGCACCGGGGCCGGAAGGCGCAGGCCACGGCTGATAACAGAACGGTCGGCAAAGAAGGCCGCCGGATCGGCCATTTGCACAATCTGGCCGTTGTCGAGCAGGGCGATCCGGCTGGCATAGCCGGCTACCTCGCTCAAGCGATCTTCGACGACCAGGATCGTTTTGCCGTTTTCCCGGTTGAGCCTTCGCAGATTGTCATAGATTTGTTTGCGCCCAATCGGGTCCAGTTCGGCGGCCGGTTGGTCCAGGATCAGCAGCTCGGAGCGCATAGCCAGGATGCAGGCCAGCACCACCCGCTGCATCTGCCCCCCGGAGAGCAGGTCCGAGTTGTGGTTTTCAAAACCCGACATGCCGACCTGGCGCAGGGCCCCGGCGATCCGCTCCAGCACCTCGCCCGGCGGAAGCACCAGATTCTCCGGCCCGAAGGCAACGTCATCTTTGACGCTCAGGTTGAAAAGTTGATACTCCGGGCTTTGCAAGACAAAGCCGCAGAGCGTCGAAATCTCGGCCAGGCGCAGGGTGTTCAGGTCCTGGCCGTTGATCTTGACCTGCCCCTTGTATTCTCCCTCAATGGCGTGGGGGATGACGCCGGTCAAGGCGTAGCACAGGGTAGTTTTCCCGGCTCCGGCCGGGCCGGTGAGCACGATGAACTCGCCCGGCTCCACGTCCAGCGCAATCTGGCCCAGGCTGGGTTTCCGGGCGGCGAAATAGGTAAAGCCTTCAATTTGGGCTTCCAGTACAGGTACCTTCAACGCTCGATGATCTCCAGGGTCTGTCCAAGAATTTGGGACAGACAGGGGGCGCAGAACAGACAAAGACCTGTGTACTTTGCAGGCTGTTAGTTTGTTCGGATCGGACAAGCTAACAGCTTGTCCTACAACCAATACCTTTCAAACACCTGCCCTGCGCGCAGGCGCACGTGTAAGGTTGCCTTTTAGGTCAGGGGAGGATGCTCAGCGGATAGGGAGCGGATTAACGGATAATCTCCACGCCACAGGGCATCTGCTAATCCGTTAGGCCGAACGCTTCGCGGTCCGCTGATAGTCCTCCACTTATTTGAAAAGTATTGGTCCTACAATTCATATTGAATGCACTCAACTAGCTACCCTACACTTTGGTTTGTTGACTGAAATAGCTCACGGATTCTCACGGATTTTTCTTTATTTTTTGATATAATCCGTGTTCATCTGTGAGCCATTTCTAAAACTGTAGGGTGGCTAGTGCACTCAAAACAAACGGCGGCCCGGCTCAGGCCGGGGCCAGGGCCAGGACGCGCAATGGGCTGCCGGAGCCATCCACGATCTTCAACGGGGCGGCGATGACCACCGCGCCGACGGGCGGCAGTTGATCCAGGTTGCACAGGCTGGCCAGCCCGAACTTGCCCGCGCCCTGCATCGTGGCGTGGGTGGGGAAGGGCGGATCAAACGCGCCCGCCTGCCCGGCGTCGGTGCCCACCGTCTCCACGCCAACGCCGAGGACGTCGCGGTCGTAGGCCAGGAAGTGCGAGCAGTCCTTGTGAAAGCCGGGGGAGTGGGGGCCGTCTTCCTTAGCGTTCAGAAAGTCTTTGGGATCGAGGCGCTTCGACCAGTCGGTGCGCAGCAGCACCCAGGCGCCCGGCGGGATTTTGCCGTGCTCGCCTTCCCAGGCCTCGACGCCCTCGCGGGTGAGCAGGAAGTCTTCGTACTGGGCCACCTCCCGGCTGACGTCGATGACGCAGGCCGGGCCGATGAAGCTGCGGGCCGGGATGGTGTCGGTGGTGTTGTTGGCCAGGTCTTTGCCGGTCACCCAGTGCACCGGGGCGTCGAAGTGGGTGCCGGTGTGCTCGCCCAGGTTGAGGGTGTTCCAGTACCAGGCCGGGCCGGCCTCGTTGTAGCGGGAGATTTCAGTCACCGTTAACGGCGGCGACTGGGCAAATTGAGGCGGCAGGTCGATGACCGGCGTGTCCGGGCCGAGCGGCTGGGTCAGGTCAACCACCTTGATCCGGCCGTTGTTCAGTTCTTCCACGAGCAGGGACAAAACCGTAACAGGGGCAGACATCGAGTGACTCCTTTGTCTTTTGTCGGGTATCGGAGATTGGAGATTAGAGATTAGAGATTGATTGTTGGTGAACCGCGTCAACGGTCAAAATCTGATACCCAATACCCAATACCCAATACCCAATACCCAATACCCAATACCCAATACCTATTTACCTTGCTGGTGCTCTC
>JBHHXL010000070.1:0-15455 GCA_046757065.1 Anaerolineae bacterium | reverse complement strand
GCAAACTTGCAAACTTGCAAACTCGCCCACTCGCATCCTATCCCCGGAGGCAACAATGAACGTTCGTAAAGCCACCCTGACCGACGTACCTCAAATGGCCCAACTGGTCGATTATTTCGCGCAGCGGGGCGAAATCCTGCCTCGCCCGCCGGGGACCATCTACGAAAGCCTGCGCGAGTGGGTCGTGGCCGAGGATGGAGGCCGGATCGTCGGCTGCGGCTCGTTGCTGATCGTCTGGGCCGACCTGGCCGAGATCCGCTCGCTGGTGGTTGCGCCGGGGATGCAGGGGCGCGGCCTGGGCCGGGGGATGATCGAGCGCTTGCTGGCAGAGGCCCGGCAACTCGGCCTGCCGAAGGTATTTGCCCTGACCCGCAAAGAGGGCTTTTTCCGGCGTCTGGGCTTCAGCCTGACCCAACGCGATGCCCTGCCGCGCAAAGTCTGGAAAGACTGCATCCACTGCCCCAAATTCGTCGGTTGTGACGAGGTCGGCGTCATCAAGCATCTGCCGCTTGCCGGGCCTCTACCCGCCATCCCTGCCGCCGCGAACGGTACAGACGCCCGGCCCGTCTCCGCCCTCCAGCTTTCTCCGCCAGTTGACGATGAGCTATGACCCCAAAAATTTGAAACGCACCCCGCCCATTCCCCAGGCAGGGTCAGTCCCGAATTTTAGGTGCGACGCACTTCCAACAAATCATTTGCCTGAAAAGCACGCTGAGAACCACAAACACCTGCACTGCGCGCAGGCGCACGTGTTCGTGCCTTGAAATGAACGGCGGGACTCCAACCAAGTGCACCAAGTCGACGTCGTCGGACCGCGCTACTTGACAGGAGACTCAACCCGCTACTACTTCCTGGTCTGCAAGGATGTCTTCGACCAGTCCATCTACCTTGAGTTCGTCGACAGCCGTAGGATGGACGTGGCCTTGGACTTCTTGGTGCGCGCTTGGCAACAGTTGGGCTTGCCAGAGAAGGTTCAGTTCGACAACAGTCGCGAGTTCTGTGGCTTCGGGCATGCTGCTCGTTACCTCAGCCGGGTCATCCGCTTGTGCTTGCGCCTGGGAATAGAGCCTGTCTTCATTCCCAAAGGTAAGCCTCAACGCAATGGTTCGGTCGAGAACTTCAACGGCTGGTTCCAACCCTTGCTCCTGAGTCGCCCCTTCCGTCAGCCCGCTGATGTTCGTCGTGAACTGCGCCGGTTGATGGTGGCAGTGAACGAACAGCACGTTCACGCCAAGCTCGGCGGACGTACCGCAACGCAGTACCGGCGCGGCAAGCGGCCAGCCAACTTCACGGTCGACAAGAAGAAACTGCCGGTCACTGTCGGTAAGGTCACCTTCATTCGACTGGTGTCCGTTCACGGTACGGCCAGCGTTCTGGATCAGTCGTTCACGGTTGGCAAGCGTCGTAAGTATCAGTATGTTAAGGTCACCATCTATGCCAAATATCGGAGATTGAAGGTTTACCACAAAGGCAAGCTGATCAAAGAGTTCCCGTATCCGCGGTCGAAGAAGTAGAACAAAAACTCTACGATTTGCTGGCGGTTACCAATGACCTAATGTCTACGATGCGCTGTCACATGAAACTGGATCGAATGTCTACTATGGTCTGCTGTCATGTCGCAGTTACCGAATCTCTTTCGTACAATGCTGGACGGGGACGCAGGCAAAGATTGCCGGGCCGCCTCCGAAGCGACAGGTTCACGGCTTGATGGACAATCATCATAACCGGTTGGCTAAACCGATGAACAGATAGCCGTACAGGCAGGCCAGAAAGGCCAGGATGAAGACCGCACCGACCCCCAGAGACAGCCAATCGGGGCTGGGCCGGGTATCGGTCCAGGGGATAGCGCCTTGCTCGTTGAGCGCCTTTTTCTCGGTATCCGGGTTGAAGGGGGAAATTTCACTCAGATCGCGTAAATGGGCCAGGGCCTGCACCTGCGACTTCTCGTCGCTGGCCAGGTGGGTCGCGCCCCGAAAGGCCTGGAGCGCCTCCTTGCGCCGGCCTTTACCCAGGTAGGCCCGGCCCAGGTTGATGTAGGCCGGCCCGAAGTGCCGGTCCACCCGGATCGCCTGCCGGTAGCGGGCAATGGCGTCGTCAAACTTGCCCTGGGTATGATACTCGACGCCCTTCTCGAAGTGAATGGCCGCCACATTCGTGCTGCGGCCGGCCTGCGGAATCTCCGGAGCCAGCCGCGAGCGGGCCGCGATCTCGTCTGGGGCCGGCGGGAGCCCCTTTCGCCGTTCTCGCAGGAGGGCGATCAGGCTCATCAGGGCCGCAAACCCGGCAAAGGAGGGCAAGGGGATCAGGCTGATTGCCGCCAAGGCGAAATTAGCCAGCCAGACCTGGCCGGTGAACGCCTGCACCCAGGCTTGAAACGTCAGAGACGCCGGCGGCTCGGTTCGATCCAGCACAAAGAGCGCAAACACCTGCGACCACGAAGCCGGGCTGGAGCCGGCCAGGAAGGCCGCGACAACAACCGACGCCAGAAAGACCAGCAAACTGAACAGCAAATTCGCCGCCGGACCGGCCACCGCCACCAACAAGGTATCGAGCGACCTGTCCTTAAAATAGCGGGGGTCAACCCGAATGGGTTTGGGAAAGCCGATAAAGCCGGTTAAAATAAAGGCAATGGAACCGAACCACGACAGGTGCCGGAGCGGGTTCAGGTTGATGTTCTCTTGTTCCACCTGTGAATTATCGCCCAGGAAATAGGCCACCAGGGCGTAGGCCAGCCCGTGAACCGTATAGGCCGTCAGCACGCCGGGGATAATGAGCAGGTGGGACCAATGCCAGTTGAGAGCCTGGGCCAGATTTTCCATAGCGTTTACCCGGTCAGCACGAAGGGGATTTCAACCACATCGAACACTTCATCCTGGTAACTCATCTCCGCCCTGGCTTTATACCCTTGACCCGGTTCAGGAGCAGGAATGTGTAGCGTCAGCGATACCCGTTCCTCCTTGTGTTCAACGATGATCAGGTCCGAAATTTTGCGACCCTGGTCGTCCAGCAGGCTCAACTCGACATCGGGGTACGGGCTGGGGGCGTCGGGGTCCGGCCGGGGCGGCGCGCTCGGCGGAGACGAAGCCATATCGGGCAAAAGCAAGGCCACATTCGAGGCGTTTGCCAGCCCGCTGACGCCCAGATCGATCACCACCCGGCGATTATCTCGCAGGACGGTGGCCGTCATCTCAACGATTCTGGGGCGGATTTCTGCCAAAGGATGTACTCCTTAACCAAACCTCGGCCAGATTATACCATAGGGAATGGGAGCGTCCAAGCATAGGGGAGGGAATGAGCTCTTCTATCCGCTACCACAGCGATTTGCCGCCCTGGCCGTCCAGGGCCGCACCGATGGCTGCCGACCCGTCGGGGAAGACGGCGGCGCAGGCCCGCACCAGGCCGAAGGCCCCGGCCAGCATCATATCGCCGAACGGGGCAGCCAGGTAGGGGTTGAGGGCCGAGCCACGCAGGAAGTTCCGGCGCGGGCCGGTAATTGAGAGGAAATCCAGGGGGATGGCGCCGGCCTTGAACATAACCGCGCCGTGGCCGTTGCTGTCGAAAACATCGGCGTGGGTCAGGTCGCCCCGGGCCAGGCGAACCAGGAAGCCTTCAAGCTGCTGCGGGCTGATTTCGCCGGTGTGGTGCTCAAACACGCCTTCGATGCCGCCGGTAGGATCGCCATCCGTCTGGCCCAGCCGAAAGGCCAGGCAGTGAAAGTTGCCGATGTTGGCCACCAGGGCCGGGCGGGCGCGGCGAACGCGGGCATCCTCCAGCGCGCCGAGGACGGCGGCGGGGGCGGTGTCCATCAACAGGACCGGCAGATCGGGCCGGGCGGTGCGGGCAGACCGGGCGACGGCCGCCATACGGGTCATAATTGGGGGCACGTCTTCGGCGGCAAAGGCAAAGGAGGTCAGGCTGTTGCGGGCCTGAATGCGCCGCTCCAGGTACTCAAACCGGAACAGGCGGTCGCTGACGCCGGGCGGGGCATCGCCGTGGTCGAAAACGGCCAGGGCCAGGGCGTCCAGCTCGCGGTCCAGGTCCACGCCAAAGCGGGCAAAAGCGCCGGCGATCATCCGGTAGTCGAAGTCGCCCATCGTCAGGCGGGTAACTGACCCGTCCAGGGCCGCCGCCTCATCTTCACTGACAAGGGTAGCGCCCATCGCCTCGACCCGGCTGAGATCATCGTCAAAGGTGCGGGCGGCGTCGGGCGTTACCCACAGCGGATGGCCGGCCTGGGCGTGGTCGCGAGCGGCCCAGGCGCAAGGCCCGCCGCCCATCAGGACGCCGGTCAGGGCCACCCCCTCGCCCCGCCGGGTCGCCTCCCGGATTTGCTCCGCCAGGCGGACGGTCGGCGAGGGCACAACCAGCTTGTAACAGTTTTCAACCTCTTTGTCGCTGTCGAAGAGCAAGATGTCCTGCGTGCCCGTGCCGACATCGACGGCTAAGATTTTCATCGCTTGCTCCTGAACCGGCCCTCGGGCGGGTGTCACACTGGTGTCCTACAAGTGGCGTGACTACTCAGGTTATAGGTGACCGGCACTTATAAAGGTCACTTTTAGCGGCAAAACTATCAAGATTATGGGCGAATCTTACCCTTGAAGCGCCCAATGAAAGTGCCGGTCACCTGTTTTTGCCAGGCGGCTGAGTAGTTACCAAGTGGCTACTTTTCAAGCCTGGGTCGCCCCCTCTTCCACGGGCTCAACGTGAACCACCACATCCGTGACGCCTAATTCCTTTTCCAGTTGGTTTTGGGCCAGATGCCCCAACCGGTGCGCCTCTTCCAACGGCAATTGCCCATCGACCTGGATGTGCAGGTCCAGGTGCATAGCCCGGTCGCTGCCCCGGCTGCGGATTTTGTGGCACGATCGCACCCCCTCGACCGACAGGGCCACCTCCCGAACCCGGGCCACCTCGATCGCTGCGCTGTCGGCCAGAATGTTCGAAGCCCGCCGCACGATCTGCCAGCCGGTGTGGCCGATCACAACCACAATGACGCTGGCCGTCACCACATCGATCCAGGGCCAGCCCAGCACCACCGCGACCAGGCTGGCCAGCACCGACAGCGAAACAAAGATGTCGGACCGGGTGTGCGCCGCGTCGGCCAGCAGCAGGTGGCTCTTCAGGCGACAGCCCTGCCGCTTTTCGTACAGCGTGACGAGGATGTTGATGCCAAGGGTGATGATCATAACCGCGAAGCTGACCGGGGTGATCTCCGGCACGCCCCCTTCGAGCAACCGGGTGACGATGCTCTTCAGCACGTTCCAACTGGTCAGCAACAACAGCAGGCCGATGCCCAAGGTGGCGAAGGTTTCGTACTTTTGATGCCCGTAGGGATGGTTGCTGTCGGGGGGGCGGCTGGCAACCGTCGAGCCAATCAAGCCGATGACGTTCGAAGAACCATCCAGGGCCGAGTGAAAGCCATCGGCCAGCATACTGATCGATCCGGCGGCCAGGCCGGCTATGATCTTTGCCCCGGCCACCAGCAGGTTGACCCCCAGCACCTGCCACAGCACCCGGTTTACCTGGCGGTGATGTGCGGAAACCGCTTCCGACGGGCGGGCGCGATCCCCGTTCCTGACGATGTTGGCCATAGTTGATGCACCTGTACGCGAGTTCAAATCGGGATCATAGCGCATCTTGCCCGGAAGATCAATAGCCCCCTGTTATTTTTCGATTCAGCAACCAATCAACGTATTTTCAGGGTCGCCTAATAGAGAAATCAATGAGAGTCTGTACAAATCATTTAGGTCCTTGATGCTTGACGCGACCAATGACGAAAGACGAACGACCAACGCCGTTGGGATGTGCAAGCTATTCATCATTCTTCGCTGGTCTTTCGTCGGGCGGCCAACGCAGTTGCCTGCTTCGGGCGGTAGGCTAACAGCCGCAAGCCGTTCAGCGAAACCAGGACGGTACCCCCTTCGTGGCCGATGACGGCCAACGGCAGCGATAGACCGGCCGTAAAGATGGCCGCAATCATAACCGCGATCATAGCCAGCGCGAAGCCCAGATTCAGCACCAGCGTCCTCCGGGTCTGGCGGCTGAGGGCGATGACGTAGGGGATGTTGCGCAGATCATCGGCCACCAGGACCACATCGGCAGTTTCCAGGGCCACGTCGGTGCCGGCAGCCCCCATCGCCAGGCCGACGGCGGCGCTGGCCAGCGCGGGCGCATCGTTGACCCCATCGCCGACCATCGCCACCGGGCCAAACCTGCCCTCGAGTTCTTTGACAAGGCGCACCTTGTCCTCGGGCAGCAGCCCGGCGAAATAGGTATCGACCCCGGTCTGGGCAGCGATGGCCTCAGCGGTGCGCTCGTTGTCGCCGGTGAGCATCACCACCTGGCCCACGCCCAGCGACTTCAACTCGCGCACCACATCGGCGGCATCGGGCCGCACCCGGTCGGCGAAGGCCACCACGCCGAGAGCGTGGGCGGTCCGGTTGTCGTCCAGGACCTGGGCGACGACGACCGAGGTTTTGCCTTCGGCCTGCAGGCGTCGCACCTCCTGCCGGGCCACCTCCAGACCCAAAAGGTTAAAGTCCTCGAAATAGCGCAGGCTGCCAACCCGAATATCCCGGCCATCGACCGTCCCCCGCACGCCTTTGCCGGTCGCCGCTTGAAAAGCCAGCGCCTCCGACAGCTCCAGTTCGCGTTGGTGGGCTGCCTCGACGGTGGCCCGGGCCAGAGCGTGCTCAGAACGGAACTCGACGGCTGCGGCCAGCGCCAGCAGCTCATCCTCGCTCCCGCGCCACAGTTGATCCGGTGCGCGATCCGCTGCCAGCACTTTAACGTCGGTCACTTGCGGTTTGCCCTCGGTCAGCGTGCCGGTCTTATCGAAAGCCACAACCTCGATGCCGGCTGCCCGCTCCACATACGCCCCGCCTTTGAAGAGGACGCCTCGCCGCGCGCCGTTGCCAATGGCCGACAAAATCGAGGCGGGCGTGCTGATGATCAGGGCGCAGGGCGAAGCCGCCACCAAAACCGACATCGCCCGGTAGAAGGCCGTTTGAAACGCCTCACCGAAGACGAAAATCGGCACAGCCGCCACCAGGATGGTAAAGATGATCACCCCCCCGGCGTAGTACTGCTCGGCCCGGTCCAGGAACCGCTGGGTGCGCGCCTTCTGGCTCTGGGCTTCCTCGACCAGCTTGATCAGCCTGGCCAGGGTCGAGTCCCGGGCCAGCTTCGTCACCCGCGCTTCCAGGCTGCCGTTTTCGTTGATCGTCCCGGCCAGGACGGTGTCGCCGGGCGCTTTGGCCACCGGCAGCGACTCACCGGTGATCGACGCCTGATTGACGGCGCTCTCCCCTTCGATGACCAGCCCGTCCAGCGGAATGCGGTCGCCGGGCCGGACCAGGAAGCGGTCCCCGATGACAACCTGGTCGATGGGCAGGGTGATCAACCGGTTATCGCGCCAGATGAGGGCCTGCTCCGGGCGCAGTTTCATCAAAGCCCGGATGGCATTGCGGGTCCGATCCAGGGCGTAGTCCTGCAACACATTCGAGAGCGAGAACAGGAAGAGCAGCATCGCTCCTTCGAACGGCGCGCCGACCACCGCCGCCCCCAGCGCGGCCAGGACCATCAACAGGTCCACATCAATCGCGCGGTCGCGCAACGACTCGATCCCGGCTTTCAGGCCGAAGGTGCCGCCGGCGGCGTAGGCGATCACGTAAGAAATGAAGGTGAGGGAGGCGGGCGCGCCCAATCTTTCCCCCAGCCAGCCGGCCAGCATAGCCACGAGGGCGATGACGGTGAAGACCGCCTCCAGGTTTCGCCTGGTCAACCAGCGCCACGGGGGAAACTCGGCCCCGGAGGGAGCGACGCTCACGCCCAGTTGCCGCACGGACTGCATCAACTGATCGGGCGAGAGCAGGCTGTCGTCGTAGGTGACGCTCAACACGCCCGCCGTATAGCTGGCCGACGCCCGGCGAACGCCCGCGATCCGGCGCACTTTGCTCTCAAGCGCCAGGGCGCACGACTCGCAGGAGCGGCCGCCGCGAGCGCCGAGCCGCATTGTGCACGTTTCAAAGTGGTTTTGCAGGGCCGGACTCATACATTGAGCGAGCCGGGTAATCCTCGACTCCGTAACCCGGTCAGGATCGTAGTCAAAGGATACCTGTTGCTGGCCGGCATCCACCCTGACGCCGACGATACCGGCCTCATCCGAGACGGTTCCGGTGATGACCTCCAGACACGTCTCGCCGTTCATATTGGTGTTCATATGGAAATTACCCCCCTTATTCAGGCTGACAGAAATTTGCACCAGGTTATATTAAATATTAACCAGGGTTAATAAATTGTTATAGCATTTTTCTAATAACTGTCAATCTGGGCCAGACAGAGATTGAAATATGCCCACGTCCGGCCTAGCATAGCAAGAAAACAGGCTCTTAGTCAATACAAATTTGCGAGATTAGGGTGGCCTAACTGGACAGGCGGGGGGGTCACTCGTGCAAGGTGACGCCAATGTCCTCGGCGATAGATCGGGCGATGGCGATGGTCTGAGTATCCAATTGCAGAGTCAGCGGTCCCTGGAAGGGGGCTGCATCCTGCACCAGAATTTCGATCCCTGGCACTAAACCCAGCTTCCGCAGGTATTGCAGTTGGGCCTGGTCCCAATCACTGACCTGGCGGATAGTGACGGTCACCCCCGGCGAGACGTCGGCCAGCGATTGGAAGTCAAGCTCGGCTACAGAGCCATCCTTGCGGGGGATAGGATGGCCGTGCGGGTCGACCTCGGGGTAACCTAGCATGGCTTCGAGGCGGTCGGCCAGGCGGTCAGACATCGCGTGCTCGATCTGGCAGGCCTCATCGTGGATTTCGTCAATGGCATAGCCGGCGGTCTCGGCCAGGAAGGTTTCAATCAGGCGGTGCTTTCGCAAAATGTTGATCGCAATGCGCCGCCCCTCTTCGGTCAGAGCCGCTCCCTCGCGCCAGGCGTGAACCAGATAACCCCGCTCGGCCAGCCGTTTGACCCGCTCGGAGACGCTGGGGGGGCTAACCCCCAGCATTTCGGCGATTTCCTTCGTCGAGGCGTGAGCAGCCTTGCGGGTCAAGCGATAAACGGTGATTAGATACATCTCGGTCGATTCTGTCTGCATGTGTCGGTCCCTACCAGGGGAATTGCTGTGTTTATTGTACCATTCCTTTCCACTTTGCCGTAAACGCTTCCTGGAAAATAGAATTCGCCACCCGTGAATTTCATAATTTTTTATAGTATTTATTTTACAATTATCGGGGTTAGTGCTATAGTAAGAGCCACTACCGGCCCCGGCGCAACGCCGGCAGTCTGGAGGACCATCATTTTGAAGCTATCGCGGACCCGTCGCCCGTCGATTGACGAAATCAGCCCGGCTATGCAAGATTACCTGGCCGATGTCTATCGACTGGGGCAGGGCCAAATCTGGATAAGCACAACTGCCCTGGCCGAACGCCTGGACGTCTCCGGGCCGGCGGCGGTGCGCATGGTGCAGCGCCTGCACAAGCGCGGCCTGGTGGAACACCAGCCCTACCAGGGCGTGCGGCTGACGCCGACCGGCAAAACCGCCGCCCTCCTGAGCGTTCGCCGCCACCGGCTGGTCGAACGCTTTTTGGTCGAGGTGCTCCGATTTGGCTGGCACGAAGTCCACGACGAAGCCGAGGAGATGCAACGCGGGTTCAACCAGCGCCTCGAGGATCGAATCGACGAGATAATGGAGCATCCAACCGCCTGCCCGCACGGGGAACCGATCCCCAGCCGGGAGGGCATCATGCCCGAACTCGATGACAAACCCCTGACCGTCACCCCCACCGGGACCAAAGGCAAGATCACCCGCATCAAAACCCGCGACCCGGAGCGGTTGCAATACCTGGCCGAGATCAAGCTGGTCCCCGACACGCCGTTTGAACTGCTGAACCGTGCCCCTTTCAACGGTCCACTGCGCCTTCGAATCGGTCGAGACGAGCAGATCATCGGCGCAGAATTGGCCGCGGCTATTTGGGTTGAGAGCAACACCCAGCCTGGCCTGGAGAAGGTCTAGAGAACGCCCTCTCCTTTTGCAGATACCGAATCAGAGCCACCCCTCGACTTCCGCAGGCAGAAGCCAGGGGCTTCTTCATTTCAGAACGGCTGACGATCGCCCTCCTTGATCGTGGCTGCTTTCAAAATGTGCTAAAATAGACTTACGGTTTTTGGTCGCCTACCCGGAGGAGGTGGTTATGTTTGCCTGGCAACACCTGCCTTTGCTGACCCGCATCCGGCGTTTGCGTTACATCGTGCCGCCGACCCTGGCTCTGTTGGTAGTCGTGTACCAGTTGGGCGTGGCCCGAACCCTGGCAGACACCTATGGGCATCTGGTGCACTACAGTGTAGAGATCGCCTTCTACAGCCTGGCCGGGCCGATGGTCACCTGGCTGACCCTGGCCTGGGTCGAGCGCCGGCTGGCCGAAAAGGAGGCCCTGGAGAAAGAGGTTCGCGCCCAGGAGCAGCACCTGGCTATGCTGACCGCTGCCTCGGCGGATGCCATCCTCAGCCTCGATGGCCGGGGGCGCATCACCTCCTGGAACCGGGGCGCGGAAGGGCTGACCGGCCATACCGCCGAGGAAATCGTCGGCCGGCCGCTGGCCATCTTGCTGCCCGAGGTAGACGCTCTGGCCGAGCGATTGCAACACAACGGCGTCGTTCAAAATTTTGAAACCACAGCCCTGACCCGCGACGGCCGCAGAATCACGGTGGACCTGACCCAGACCCTTCTGGCCGAGGACGGGGTCGAGAGCCCGCCCAGCTCCCTCATCATGCGCGACGTGACCGCCCGACGCGAGCGGGCCGCCATCCTGGAAGAAGAGCGGGCCCGCATCGCCCGCGACCTGCACGACGGCGTGGCCCAAACCCTCTATTTTCTGGCCCTCAAGGCCGATATGGCCGCCCGGCAAATCAGCCAGAGTCCGGACCAGGTAAGCGCCGATCTCAAGGAGATTGGGCGGCAGACGCGCCAGGTGATCCGCGAGGTGCGGCGGACAATCTTTGCCCTGCGCCCCCTGGACTGGTCGCAGGAGGGCTTTTTGCCGGCCTTGCGCCGCTTCGCCCTGGATTTCGGCGAACAGCTCGGCTGGCGGGTGTCATTTCAAGCCGATGAGGCAGACCTTGCCATCCCGGCCAGCCTGGAACCGACCGTCTTCCGTCTGGTGCAAGAGTCGCTGAACAACGTGGCCAAGCACGCCGGGGCCGGGCAGGTGTGGATCGAGATGCATCGTTCCGCCGCCCCGGACTGCCTGACGCTGACCGTGCGCGATGATGGCCAGGGATTTGATCCGGGCGCAAGCAACAGCGGCGGCCTGGGCCTGAGCCAGATGCGGCAACGAGTGGCTGCCCTCGGCGGCAGGTTCAGCCTGGATAGCCGGGCGGAGCAGGGCACGGCCGTGACCGCGCACCTGCCGTTGTAGGAGGGATCTATGGACGAAATCCGCATCTTGCTGGCCGACGACCACAACGCCCTGCGCCAGGGCATCGCCCAGGTGCTGGAGTCGCAGGCCGATATGACCGTGGTAGCCCAGGCCCAAAACGGGCGAGAGGCCATCCAACTGGCCCGGCAACACCGGCCCGCCATCGCTTTGCTGGACATCAACATGCCCGAAGTCGATGGCGTTGAAGCCACCCGGTCCATCACTGCCGAATTTCCGCAGACCAGGGTCGTCATCCTGACGATGTACCGCCGCAACGACTATATCTTCGAGGCGATCAAAGCCGGGGCCAGCGGTTATCTGCTCAAAGAGGTCGAGTTGGATGAATTGCTGGAGGCGGTGCGGGCTGTGGCCCGGGGCGAAGCGGTGGTCGATCCGGCCATCGCCAGCCGGCTGCTGGCCGAGTTTCGAACCGCACCCACACGCCCTCCGGCCGCCCCCAAAGACGCGCTGGCCGAGCGCGACCTTGAAATCCTGCGGCTGCTGGCCCAGGGGCTATCCAATCAGCAGATCGCCGACCGGCTATTCATCGCCGAGAAGACGGTACGCAACCGCCTCTCGCTCATTTTTCGCCAGCTCCACCTCAAAAACCGGACCGAGGCCGCCCTGTACGCTGTGCGGCAGGGCCTGACCGACGAGTCCAATTATCCCCCCAAAGACGACGATTGAAAGGGCGGGACAAATGTCCCAGCCAGCCCTCCAAATCGAAGGCAAATGTCCCGACAAATCAGGAGGAATGACACTGCCAATCTTCCCGCTACGTATGGTAAGTTAAGCTCAACGCATACTATACGCAATGACGCAGGAGGAAGTAATGTTCAGTAATCGATTTATGTGGCTCATTGGCCTGTTGGCTATTGGGGCCCTGGTATTGGCCGCTTGCGGGGGCAGCGCGCCGGCTGCACCCGCGCCCACGGAGCCCCCCCCGCCGACCGAAGCCGTTGCCTCGGAGCAAGCCGACACCGACCACAACGATGAAGGGGAGCACCACGAAGAAGAAGCCGATCATCAAGAGGAGGCCGATGCCGACCACGACGATGAGGGAGGCGACCACCTGCACTCCCCCGACGATCATATGGCCGGCATGCACGATGTGCCGGAGGAAGCGGCCGCCGTGCCTAACCCCATCGCCGCCGATGAGGCCAGTGTTGCCGCCGGGGGCGCTCTCTACGCGGCCAACTGCGCCATTTGCCACGGCGAGACCGGAGAAGGCGACGGCCCCGCCGCCGCCGGTCTGGAGACGGCCCCGGCCAATCTGCACGAAGGCCACGTTCAGGAGCTATCCGATGGGGCGCTGTTCTACATCATCAGCCACGGCAAGCCGGAGACGCCGATGCCGGCCTGGGAAAATGTACTGAACGAGGAAGAACGCTGGCAGGTGGTCAACTTCTTGCGTACGTTCCAGGAGTAAACCACCTCAGCGGCCAATGGTGAGAAGTTTATTACGCCGGCTTGATAAACGCCTGAATCTCCAGCCATTGCTCATCACCATCCGGCAGACGCGCCCGGCGGATTACATTTCGCCGCTGGCCGCGCCGCCGATCAGCCCCGGCCGCCTGGCCCTGGCCCTGACAGGGCTCCTGGTCTTGAGCGGTCTGGGGCTGACCCTGTTTTACGAACCAACGGCGGAACGCGCCGCCTCCAGCCTGGCCTATCTCCATCAAAACCAGCCGTTGGGCTGGCTGCTGCACAACAGCCATCGCTGGTCGGCTCTGCTGTTGCTCGTCTTCGTGATCCTCCACGCCCTGCGGGCCTGGCTGCAACGCGTCTACCGCTACCCCCGCGATCTGAGCTGGTGGTTGGGGCTGTGCTTGCTATCGCTGGTCATCATCCTGGGCGGGACCGGTTATCTGCTGCGGTGGGACATCAAGGCCTTTACCCTGATGGACCTGGTCATCAGCAACCTGTCCGGCATCCCCCTGCTCGGCCAGCTCCTGATCGTCCTCTTGCTGGGCGGCAGCCAGCCGGACGTGGTGCCGCTCTACCGGGGGTACGCCCTGCACATCTGGTTCCTGCCCCTGGTGCTGGTGTTGTTGGTGGCCTCTCATTTGGGCCTTGTCTGGCGGCAGGGATTGTCCGAACTGCCGCAGGTCTGGCGGCGGCTGCAACCGAGACTGCCCCTCAAGGGCTGGTGGGATCTGCTGCCCGGCCTGGTCCTGCTGGCGGCCCTCGTCGCTTTGTCGGCGGTGACGCCCCACGAAGGCCAGGCCGGGCCCGAGGATCGCTCCGCCTGGCCCCATCCGGACTGGCTGCTGATGTTCTACTTCCTCCCCTTCTGGTTCTTCAAGGGACAGGTCAGGCTGGTAGGCGCCCTGGTCGTCCCCGCAGGCTTGCTGGTCTTTCTGGCGCTGGCCCCCAGGCTGGGGCGCAACGGCGTTCAGTGGGCGCTGGCCATCATCCTGGCCATCGCCGGCCTGGCCGGCGTGGGCTGGTTGTTCGCCCAAACTTCGGCTATGGGCTACCAGGTTCCGCTGCAAGGCTGTACGGCCTGCCACCGCTCGACCATCATCGGCGGCGCGCCCACCCAACTCTCGGAGTTCAAAATCCGCGACCCCGACTGGCTGGTCTTCCATCTGCGAGACCCTCGGGGATCGCTCCTGGTTCCCTTCTCCTGGGCCGGCCCCGGGCAGCGCGTTCCGCCAGCCGCGCCATAGTTGACAATTCCCCCCTGCCCGACTATGCTTCCCTGAAATCACCTCTCAAGCACAGCAGCAGGAGGCAGACAATGGCAGGTTCCATCAACACCGGCGGGGTGCATCACGTTACCATCACCGTCACCGACGTGGAGCGCTCGCGCGCTTTTTACGAGCAAATCCTGGGGTTTCAAAAGGTGGGTGAATTCGGGCCGAGAGCGATTATGTTCAACGGGGCCATGCGGCTGGTACTGACCCCGCCGCCGGACCCGGCCCAGGCCATTCGGGACGACCGGTTCAACGAAAACCGGGTCGGGCTGGATCATCTCAGCATTGCCGTCGAGAGCCGGGAGGAGTTAGAGCGGGCTGTCGACCTGTTCGACCAAGAGGGGGTTGAACACGGGGAGATCAAGGATATGGGCCAAAGGACGGCGATCTACGTCCTGGCTTTTCGCGATCCGGACAACATCCAACTGGAGCTAACGGCTCCGTACGCCGCCGGCTAACGTCGAACAAGTCCAAAAGATAACAACATTCACTCCGCCGCCTCAGACCGCTCCAGGAAGGCCTTCTGCAATTGGCTGAACAGCCGCTGCCGGCGGGCGGCGGGAATAGTTTGCTCACCCTGTTGGCGGTACAGGAAAATAGTTTGCTGGGTTGTATCCAGAACGACGCGGCAATTGTGACAGGTGGCCAGATGGTCCTGGGTCTCGGCGGTTAATTCTTCGTCCAGGTCTTGATCGATATAATCGGACAGATACGTCAGCAATTCTTCACATTCCATATGCGTTATCTCCTTCACGGCCCATTCTAGCCCGCCGACACCCGTTCGCCGAAATAACTCGAGAGATGCTCGCGCAGCGTCAACCGCGCCCGGTGTAATTGCACTTTGACCGCCCCGGCCTTAATCCCCAAAACCTCGGCCGTTTCCTTCGTCGACAGGCCCTCCATCTCCCGCAGGATGAAGGTGCTGCGCAGGCGCTCCGGCAGTTTGGCCACTGCCCGCTGCAATTCGGCCTGGGCCTCTGCCGAGGCAAAGAGCACCTCCGGGGCCTGGCCCCAATCGGTGAAGATGACCGGGGCCATCGAGGTCTCGTCGCCGGCCTCGGCTTCGTCCGCCAGCACCTCGGTCGGACGTCGCTGGCGCAGGCGGTCGATGCTGGCGTTGTAAGCCACGCGATACAGCCACGTCCCCAACTTCGCCCGCCCCTCAAATTGATCGAGCTTTTCGAACAGGCGCAGGAAGGTCTCCTGCACGATCCCCTCGGCCTCATCTTCGTCGTGCAGCAGGCCCATCGCCAGCCGGAAGACCTTATCGGAGTAAGCGTCAAAGAGAGAAGCGAATGCCTCGGGGTCTCGACGCCGCAAGGCGGCAATCAATTC
>JBHHXL010000069.1:0-15509 GCA_046757065.1 Anaerolineae bacterium | reverse complement strand
CTTGCTGGCGGTGAAACAGGGCTGGCTGACCCTCGACGAGGCGGTGGACTAGCGATGCTACGTGCGCTGGGCAGCCTGCGCGGGCTACGCGTGCAACTGCTGTTGTGGACGGTGCTGCCGCTGACCCTGGTGTTGGTGGCCGTGGCCGTGGCCGGCATCAGCGCCCACCAGCGCTCGATGCGGGCTTTGGTGGAGGAGCTGGACGCCCGCTCGGCCCGGCTGGCGGCGGCCCACCTGAGCGATGGCCTGGCCGAACGGGCCGCCGTGTTGGAGGTGATAGCCGCCAGGCCGGCCTTGCCCCTGACGGATGCGCCGGAGGCACAGTTCGACGGGGGCCTGGCCCGCTTCGCTCCCTCCGGCGAACTGCTGGAGGCCAGGCCCTCGACCGGGGCCTGGCGGGCGCGGCCCGTCTTCGAGTTCTTGGCCGGTCCGGGCAGTGAGGAGAGACAGCCCGCCCAGGCGCGTTACTCCCCGCTCTTTCTCGACCCGATTTTAGGGCGTGAAAGTCTGCTGATCGCCGTGCCTGCGGAAGGGGGCGAGTTGATCGTGGGGGCGGTGTCGTTGGAGCGGTTAGGCCTGACCGAGATCGTGGCCGAAGCGATGAAGACGGGCCAGGCGGTGGCCTTCCTGGTGGATGCCGAGGGACGAGTCATCTACCATCCTGACCCGGCGCGGGTCGGGCAGAACTGGCGGGAGCACGCGGGGGTGGCGGCGGTCATCCGGGGGGAGACGGGAGCTACCTATCACCGGGAGCCGGATGGCCGGGAGCTGGCCGTCGGTTACGCCCCGGTGACCGGGCCGGGCTGGGGCCTGATCGTGCAGGAGCCGTGGGCGGCCTTGATCGCGCCGGGGATGCGCCTGTCGCTGCTGGCCCCCCTGGCGGTGATGGCGGCGGCCCTGGTGTCGGCCCTGGCCCTCACCTTCGGCCTGCGTGATGTGGTCCGTCCCCTGCAAGCCCTGGACCGGCGGGCGACGCGGCTGGCCTGGGGCGACTTCTCGGCCACGGACGAGCCGGTGGCCGGGGTGCAGGAGATCGAGGACCTGCGGCGGACGCTGGCCGGGATGGCGGAGCAGATCCAACGTTATCAAAGCGGGATGCGGGACTACGTGGCCGCCGTGACCGCTGCCCAGGAGGAGGAGCGCCGGCGGCTGGCCCGGGAGCTGCACGACGAAACGGTCCAGTCACTGATCGCTCTGGGCCACCGGGTCGAGATGGTCCAGAAGGCCCTGGCCAAAGACCCGGCGCGGGCCCGGCACCGGCTGGCCGAATTGCAGACGCTGGTGGGGGAGGTTCAGGCCGAGGTGCGGCGCTTCAGCCGGGCGCTGCGCCCGTTGTACCTGGAGGACCTGGGCTTCGTGCCCGCTTTGGAGATGCTGGCCCAGGAGCTGGGGGAGGGGAACGGCCTGGAAGTTTCCATCCAGGTCGAGGGCGAGGTGCGTCGCCTGGCCCCGGACCTGGAGTTGACCGCCTACCGCATCGCCCAGGAGGGCTTGAGCAACGTCGTCCGCCACGCCGGGGCGCAGACGGCCCGCTTGACGGTCGTCTTTAGCGCCGGCGAGTTGATCTTGTGCGTGCGTGACGACGGCTGCGGCTTTGAGCCGCCCCTCAACCCGGCCGACCTGGCCCAGGCCGGTCACTTTGGGCTGATGGGCGTCCGCGAACGGGCCCTGCTGTGCGGCGGGCGGCTCGATGTTCGCTCCAGGCCGGGCCAGGGGACGACGTTGGCGGTTTGTTTGCCCCTGAAAGACACTTCGCACCGGTAATCCGCCACAGCCTCGCAATCTCCGAACGCGCTCAGCTATTCATCATCGATAAATGGATACTCGCCAGGACGGTCCGCAACAGGCCATTTTGCCCATTCCGTAGCGGGCTAAATGGCGCTGTTTCCGGGCGGCAAACGGGGCTATACTGGCAGCATAGGGCAGGATGAAAGGCCGCTGTGATGGATTACACCTTGCGCATAGACCGGCCCAGCGAACAGGTGATCCCTGACCTGGTTGAGGTCCTGCAGCGCCGGGGCCTGCCAGTGAAACTCACGTTCGATCTGCAATTGGCCTGCGCCGACCAGGTTGGTTGCCAGTGTCCCCACCACGGCACGACGGGATGCACCTGCCAGTACGCGGTGCTGCTGGTCTACCCCCGGCAGCCAGGGCCAGGGGGCTATCTGACCATCACCGCCCACGGCCGGGATGGTCAGGTGTGGCTCAGTTTGCTGCAAGCGCCCGCGTTGCCGGCCGGGTTTCGGGCAATCCACGAGGCTTTGGGCGCAGAACTGTTGGAGGTCTTGTTGGGACTGGCCGCCACGCCCAAGGCAGCGGTTGAGGAAACTGAGGGGGCCGATGTCCCCTCCGATCAATGTTCACAAATTTAGAAGGAGGATTTCCAAATGGCGAAGGATCCGGTGTGTGGAATGGAAGTTGATCCGGCTCAGGCGGCAGGAACCGTCGAGTACAAGGGGCAAACCTACTACTTCTGCGCCCCCGGCTGCAAGGCGGCCTTCGAGAAAGAGCCGGAGAAGTATTTGAGCAAGCCCGAAGAAGCAGGTCACGAAGGCCACGAGGGGCACGGCCATCACTGAGAAGCTGTCTGAAAAGTATTTGACAGGGCAGGTGACCGGCACTTTTGCGGTGAAATTCGTGAAATTCGGCCCTATTCTATCCCGGGTTTGAACGTTTTTAAGTGCCGGTCACCTGAAATCCGACCTTTCAGACCGTCTCTGAGGCTGAACAGGGTGTATTTCAACCAGCGGCAGGGCAAGCTCCCCGCGCCAACAGCGTGAGGTTCGATTGGGTCAATCTAAAGTTCACATCAAAGGAGGCCGAGGTGACACAGGAAAGAAAACCGGAACCGATCGCGACCAATCGCCGCGAGTTTCTGACCTACATCTGGGGGGCGACGATGACCCTGCTCCTGGCCGAGACGACGGGCGTGAGCCTGCTGTTCGCTTTCCCCCGCTTTCGGGCCGGGGAGTTTGGCGGTGCCTTTGAGCTGGGTCAGGCCGGAGCCGTGCTGCCGCCCCCGGAGAGCGGGCCGGTGGCCAACGATATTGGCAAATTCTGGCTGGTCAATTTGGATCAGGGCGTCCTGGCCATCTACAAGGTCTGCACCCACCTGGGTTGCCTGTACAAATGGTCGGACATCAACTTCCGCTTCGAATGCCCGTGCCACGGCAGCAAGTTTGAGCTGGACGGGACCTACATCGAGGGACCGGCCCCGCGCAGCCTGGACCGCTTCATCGTGCGGGCCTTCGACGCGCAGGGCAACGAACTGGCCACGACCGATGCTGAGGGCAACCCGCTGGCGATGCCAGCCGAGGCCCGGCTGGTGGTGGACACCGGCCAGCGCATCTTTGGCAAGCTGGCCGGCCAGGCCTACCCCGGCCACGTGGACCGGGGCAAGCACGCCACGGCTTGACGGCCGGCGACCCCTGCCGGTCGCCTGGGCCGCCTGCCCCATTTCGGCTTAAACCGAGCGTGTTATACTGAGCGCAAATGAAATTAGTGAATTTGGAGTCGAGGCTTTAGCCGGGTTTTACCCGGCGCTTGCGCCCGGCTAAAGCCTCGACTCCGCGCTTTGCGTCACCAAACCAAAGTGCACTCAGTATATCTTGCCCGCAATGGAGGCTCACAAATGACCGTTCAACTCGTCCCAGATAGCTCGCCCCCATCGAACACGGCCCGATTAACCCTCCCCATCCGGGGGATGACCTGTATGGGCTGCGTCGCCAGCGTCCACCTGGCTTTGAGCGACCTGCCCGGCGTGCAAGAGGTAGCCGTGGACCTGCCAACCAGGCAGGCGCAGATAGCTTACGACCCAACCCTGGTGGGACCGGCGCAGATGGCGGAGGCCGTGGCCGAGGCCGGCTACGCGGTCGGCGAGGAGACGCCTCCCGCCGGGCGGTCCGCGTCGCCTGGCCAGGCGTCGCCCCATCCCTGGCGACGCCCTCTGTTTTTTGGCCTGTTGGGGGCCATCGGGTTGTTGGTCCTCTACCTGGGCCTGGTCAGCCTGGCTCAGGGTTGGACGCACGCCCTCGAGTTGCTGGCCGGGGATGCCTGGATCGTGGGACCCATCCTGGCCGGCTTTGGGGTCCAGGTAGGGTTGTACACCTACCTCAAGACGGCCATCCACGCCGCCGCTCGGGGCACGGGGGCGCTGGCCGGGGCGGGCGGCGGCACCTCGACCGCAGCGATGGTCGCCTGTTGCGCCCACCACGTGACCGATGTGCTGCCCCTGGTCGGTCTGTCGGCGGCGGCCACCTTCCTGGCCGAGTACCGCATCCCCTTTATGCTGGTCGGCCTGGTCACCAACCTGATGGGCATCGGGGTCATCGGCTTCCTGATTCTGCGCCAGCGACGGCGGCTGGCCGAGAGCGTTCCGCAAGGGCAGACGGTCGCCTCCGCCCCGGCCCGTCATTGATTTCCAGAAGGAGATGGTGTCTGATGAAACGGTGGTTGCTTATCATCGCATTTCTGATCGTGACTGGGTTGATAGCTGCCTGCGGGGCCGACGGCCGGGAGGCTGCACCCCAGGCCGAAGTGAGCCAGAGCGCGCCGGCCCCGGCCCGATCGAATGGACCGGCCTTCACCACTCAATCGAACGGTGAGCGGGCAGTCTCGGTGGATGTCACCCCCCTCAACCTGGCCAGCGGCGGGGATACGCTGGAGTTCGAGGTGGCCTTCAACACCCACTCGGTCGATTTGAGCTTTGACCCGGCGGCGATCAGCGTTTTGCGGGACGGTCAGGGGCGCGAGTACCCGGCCATCGCCTGGGAGGGGAGCGGTCCGGGCGGCCATCACCGGTCGGGGGTTTTGCGCTTTCAAGTGCCCGACCGGGCCTCGGATTTCGTCGAGGTGGTCATCCACGACGTGGCCGGGGTGCCGGAACGGGTCTTCCACTGGGACCTGGATCAATGACCGGAGAAATGATCTATGAGTGACTGTTGTCACGGCTCGATCCGTTCAAGCTGCAAGAGAGGCCAGCTGGGCTGGCTGGCGAGCCTGACAATGCGCCGAAATGGGGATGCGCTGAGGCGTCGATTTCATCGGCGGGGGGCAATCGGCCTGGGCTGGCTGCTGGCTGCCCTGTTGCTGATTTCCTGGCCGGGTCAGGTCGAGGGCCAGGAGACGGTGCATATCTTCTTCAGCGGCGGCTGCGCCGATTGCTGGCCGTACCTGGAGGAGACATTGCTGCCGGCCCTGGACGCGGCCGGCCTGGCCCCCGGGGCCGAGGTGCACGATTTCACCCGACCTGGGGGGCGGGCCGAGTTGCTGGAGATGTCGGACGCGGCCGGCCTGCCCCGCAGTATGGCCGACTCGCTTTACGCCTTCATTCCCCTCGACGAGGGGCAACTGGTCAGTATGGGCCACGTGCCGCGCCCCCTGCTGGATCAGGCCCTGGCCCTACCCGACCGGCCGGCGGGCCTGGTCCTCTGGCAGCCGCAGATGCACGGCGAGCCGGAGGAGTATCGGCTGTGGGCCTTCGCCGGCCAGCCGCGCACCTTCCCCATCGATACCCCGCTGGACCAGGCCCTGGCCCAAATCGAGGTCGCCCCCCGCATCCTCCCGGTCAACTCCCTGGCCGCAGCCAACCTGGCCGCCCTGCTGCCGGCGGTGGTCGCCAGCGCCCTGCTGGACAGCCTCAACCCCTGCGCCTTCGCCGTCATCCTGCTCCTGCTGGCCTTCCTGTTCACCCTGCGCCAGGCCCGAGCCAGGGTGCTCGGTCTGGGGGCGGTCTACATCGCCGTCATCTTCGCCGTCTACTTCGCCATCGGTCTGGGGCTGATGCAGGCGGTCCGCATCTCCAGCGACCCGCACTTCGTGGCCCGCCTCGGCGGCTGGCTGCTGATCGCCCTGGGCCTGGTCAACATCCAGGAGTGGCTCTGGCCGGACACGCCGCTCAAACTGCACCTGCCCGCGGTGGCCCACGGCCAGGTCAACCACTTGTTGAAGAAGGCCAGCGTCCCGGCCACGGTCGGCGTCGGGGTCATCGTCGGTTTGTGCACCTTCCCCTGTTCGGGCGGGGTGTACGTCAGCATCATCACCCTGCTGGCGGCCAAGACAACCTACCTGTGGGGGCTAAGCTACCTGACTCTGTACAACCTGCTGTTCGTGCTGCCGCTGGTGGTCATTCTGCTGGTCGTGGGCAACCGGACGGCGGCCAAACACCTGGCCGGGTGGGAGCGGCGTCACGCCCTGCGGCTGCGGCTGTGGTTCGGGCTGGCTATGGTCGGCCTGGGGGCGGTGATGTTGCTTTGGATCATTTGAGACCGAATCCCGCCGGGTGAAGGTCCATCACGTTGAGGTGAGCTTTTATGAACCTTCCCAACGACGAAATTCCTCCAATCGAAGGCCCAGACACACCTCCGGACACCCTTCAACCAACGGCGCCGCCCGATCAAACCCAGCCCGGGTCGAGCACCGACCTGGGAATTCGGATGGCCATCGTCATCTTGCTGGCGGTCTATGCCGCCGGCCTGGCCAGCGGCTATCTCATCTGGGGGCGCGTCCTCGATAGCCCGGCCAATCTCCCCCCTGAAGCCGGCGTCTCGTCAGAAACAGCCTCAGAAGCGACCCCGGAACCGGCAGCGCCGGCCAACGCCGTGAACCTACCTCCTGAATACACCCTGCCCGTCTCCTTTGGCAGCCTGGGTCCCCAACTGCTCGAGGCCAGGGCCATCGACTACAACCGTTTTGTCGAAACCTACCGGCAGGCGGGCCAGCCCCTGACCGAGGGCCAGTTGGCCGTGCTGACCGAGGGCAGCGACAGGCCGATTGTGTTCAATCGAGAGAACGCCTACTTTCTGCTCAACTTCTTTTGGGCGCTGGGCCTGACCAACCAAAACTCACTGCTGGAAGAAGGCCCGCTGAGGCAGTACAGCCAGGGGGACATCGGCCGCTTCGCCTCCACCGGCGGCTGGACCCTGGGAGCCAGCCCGGCTACGGCCCTTTACGCCAGCGAGCCGCTCATCCCCCTCACCCCAGAACAGCAGGCCCGCCTGGAGGAGGTCGCCTACGCCGTTTACCGCCCCTGCTGCAACAACCCGACCGCCTTCCCCGACTGCAACCACGGGATGGCTATGTTGGGTCTGCTGGAGCTGCTGGCTTCGCAGGGCGCCAGCACAGACGAAATGTTCACCGCAGCCAAATACGTCAATGCCTTCTGGTTCCCGCAGCAAACGTTTGAGCTGGCCGCGTATTTCAAGGCGGCCAAGGGTTTAGACTTGGCCGAGATGGACGCCCGGCAGGTGGTTGGGGTCAGCTTCTCCTCCGGGAGCGGTTTCCAGGCCGTGCACCAGTGGTTGGGGGCGAATGGGCTGCTCGAGCCAGCCCCGGCCGGCGGCGGCGGTTGCGGGGTGTAGTTTCAGCGCGGCCGGCGTAGGCCCCGAGACAGCGACGAACCTGGCCGTCGGTTCCAGCGTAGAGCTACGGGTGGGAGCGGGTTCTGAGGTTGGGCCCGCTGCGGCGGTGTTCCACCCTGGCAGGCAACAGCGACGAGAGCCAGGACCAGGAATAAAATCACCTGGCCAGCCTGGTGTTGGCTAAATGCAGTCCGGAGTGGGGGTACCTCATACGTTTGCCAGTAAGGGGGGGCTTGACGCTCAAGTTGGCTCTGAGCTCAGGGATGAAAGCCAGGCCAGGACAACTGTGTTTGCTCAAGGCTGGACACTTTGCCAATGGTGCACGCGCCCAGCTCGCCGTGCTCAACCACCGGCTGGGTCGAAAACAGGCCGATGCCCGCCAGGACCACGACTACGCCCACGTTCAGCGTCCAGCGCAGCAGAGACCTTCGCCAATTGAGCGGGGTGGGTCGTGAGGGATAGATCAGCCGTCGCAGGCGGGCCTCAGTCACATTGAAGGGGGTGACCGCTGCCCCAGACGGAGCTGCCCCCTGCGTCTCCCCGCCCAGCAGCTTTTGCAGCGCACACAACAACGGCAGGTCGTCGCCCAGGTGGGCAACCGCAAACTGGTCGGCGGCCACCTCTTGCTGCAGTTCGGCGGCCTGGGCCAGGTCGTTCAGTAGGGGCAGGAAGAAGAAAGCCGCCTGCAGTGCGCGGCTGATGACCAGCCGCAACGGGTCGCGCTGCCGGAGGTGATACGTCTCGTGGGCCACCACCGCCGCCAACTCCTCGCCGGTCAGCAACTTGACCAAACCCTTCGTCAGCCAGATGCGGGGTCGCCAAAAGCCCAGGCAGAAGGCGCGGGGCCCGGCCAAGTCCAGATAGACCAGGTCCTCCGCCCGCAGGCCGTGGGTGGCCAGCAAGGCTTTCAAGCCAGTTGGGGGCCTCTCCCGCCAGGGGGAGAACAGGTCCGCCATTTGCCGCGTGCGCCGCACCTGCCGGGCCAGGCTCCAACCGCCCCGGCTGAGGACCACCGCCCCCAGGGCCAGAATCATCACCTGCCAGGCGGTCGGCAGATGTTGGTCCAGGTTCTGTAGCCCACTCTGGCAGGCGTGCCACAGGCTCTGCACCCAACCGGGACCCGCCCCCCTGGCAACGAGGGCCAGACCCAAACCAGCCAGGAGCAGGGGGATCGACAGCAGCAGCCAGAAGGAGTAATTGGGCCGGCTAGCGGTTGGAACCATCGGCTTTTCTCTGTTGGATCAAGCGCCCGATGTCATCCAGGAGTTGGGGGTCCAGGTCTTCCACCGTCTCGATCATCTGAGCGATGGCGATCTGCCGGAAGTCCCGGTCGAGCATGCCCCGCACCATCTGGTCAAAGACGCCGGCCAGCAACTCCTCGCGCGACATCGTGGCCGAGTAGAGGAAGGCCCGACCCGACTTGTGACGGGCCAGCAAGCCCTTGTCCACCAGGCGATTGAGGACGGTCATCGTCGTCTTGTAGTTCAGTTCGCCCCCCAGGTGGTCGATGACCGCCTGGACGCTGGCTTGCTCCAGGGTCCAGACCGCCTCCATCAGCCGGGCTTCCAGCTCGCCGAAGATATGGGTCAGGCCCTTTTCCTTCAGTTTGAACGATTGAATGGGCACTGTCTGAGACATCACGACTTCCTCTCGCGGTTGCTGCTACATATCGTAAGAGAAAATGGAGGGATTGTCAACCTGGAAATAGAGCAACGCGACAACAGGCCAAATTGCCCGGTCGAATGTGGGCTGATCGGCGCTGATGTGAAAGCGAGGGGTAGGTTAGACTGTCTACAATATTGACTGACAAGTCAGTCAGCGAAATGATCCAAAATGGAACGATACATGGACCGACGGCAACGGTTGATCGAAGCGGGTCTGGCCGTCTTCGCCGAGATGGGCTACCATCGGGCCAAAGTCTCCGACATTGTGCGGCAAGCAGGCGTAGCCCAAGGCACCTTCTACCTCTACTTCGCCAGCAAGAAGGACCTGTTCCTGACCCTGCTGAACGAATTCTGCGCGCTCATTGAGCAAGCGCTGATTGAAGCGGATTTCAACGCGGAGCACGCCCAAACTGCTGCCGATGTAGCCCGGCAAATACGAGACGCCATCGGCCGCATCTTGGCCGTGTACCGCGGCAACGCTACCCTGGCCCGTCTCTTTCTGCGGGAATCCATTAGCCTGGAACCAGACTTCGCCCATGCCTGGGAAACCTTCATCGACCGTGTGGCTACGATGGGCGCGGCTTACCTGGACCAGGCCATCGAGCGGGGGCTGCTACTGTCACAGAACAGCCAGGTGGTAGCCTTCTGCCTCGTGGGGATGATTGAGCGGGTCGCTCACCACTGGCTGGCAGGGGATGTGAGTGCTGACCTGGACACCCTGGCCGATACCGTGACCCGCTTTGAATTGTTGGGTATTATGGGCGGGCCATCGCCGGAGGTGGCCGCGGTCCTGGCCGGAGAAGAGGTCTGGCCGTGAACGACGACGCCCTTTCGCTGCACGTTTGTGTGCTGGGCGGTCCCATCCTGTGGCGGCTGGGATTACAGGCCCTGCTGACAGATCGGCCTAGCCTGAGCCAAGTCAGCCAGGCCCCCGACCCGACCCAAGTCCCTGAACCCCCCGACGTTTTTTTACTGGACGGGCGCCTGGCAGAAAACTTCCTGGACCCTGTCCTGACCGCTTTCCCCCAGACGCCCCTGCTGATCATCGCCGACGACCTGCCTGAAGCGACGCTGCTAGCCTGGCTGGATCGGGGCGTGCTGGGCTGCATCGAGCGCGACGCCTCGCCGCCCGACCTGCTCAACGCCATCCGCCAGGTCGCCGCCGGCGAGGTCAGCCTACCCCAAGCCTTGGCGCTGCGGTTGGTGACGCGCATAGCCCGCCAAACGTCTGCCGGGAAAAATATCTTGCCCGAACCTTTGTCCAATCGTGAACGCGAGGTACTGACCTTGCTGGCCCAGGGGTTGAGCAATAAGGAGATTGCCCAACGCCTCTACCTCAGCGTGCGCACAGTGGAAGGGCACCTGGTTAACGTTTATGGCAAGTTGGGCGTCCACTCCCGCACCGAAGCGGCCCTCTACGCCGTTCGTCAGGGCTGGGTGACGCTGGAAGCCAGTAGCAGGTAGCAAGTCGCAGGGCTGCAATCGCAAATCCAAAATCTGAAATCTAAAATCGAATCAGGTAGAATTACCTGCTTTTCCCCTGTTTGAAACAGGAGAAAATACCTGCCCCAAACAGGTAGATTGACGCTGTTGGCCGGTGACCGGCTGTGATATGCTGGTGTCAAGCCTGGCCGGAAGACTGAACCCGGTGAGGAGAACTATGACCGAGACCCGATTGGCCCTGTTGAGCACGCTCTCCGAGATGCATACTCAGCCAATTCAGTACAACCTGGCTACCCTGACCGCTATCGTGAACCAGATCGCGCCTGACTTTCTGTGCCTGGAATTGCCACGGAATGAATGGGAGATAGGTAACCTGGAACAGGCGCCGGTGGAGGTTCGCCGCAGCATGCTCCCCCTGGCCGCATTGAGCGACGTCGTGGTCGTGCCGGTAGCTCCCGACGTGCGCCAGTTCAATGACTTTGCGCCGAAGGCAGGCTGGCGCGCCGAGGTAGCTCAGCAACTGGCCGGTGCGCTACGCAGGGCCCAGCGGGCCGCCAACAATGTCGAGGCCATCCACGCGATGTTCTTCCAAAGTGTGTGCCACGCCCTCTGCCTGCTCAACGAAATGAGCTGGGATGCCGAGGCCCGGCGCGCCTGGAATGAACAAAACCAGGGCTTGCTCGACAACGTCTTGCAAGCCGCCCGGCGTGACCCGGGCCGCCGGATGCTGGTGGCTGTGCAGTGCCAGCGGGTCCACTGGCTGGATCCACGCCTCAAGCGAGTGCCGGATGTTGAATTGGTGGATTATCGAATGTTGTGAGTCCAGGAGAATCCGATGACCGACCTGATGATTGAAGCCAAAGGCCTGACCAGACACTACAATAAACTCGAAGCGGTGGGGGGCATCGACCTGGCGGTCCGCCGGGGCGAGATCTTCGGCCTGGTCGGCCCCGACGGTGCCGGCAAGACGACGACTATCCAGATGCTGACCGGCATCCTGACGCCGACTGCTGGAGAAATTCAGGTGGCCGGGGTAGACGTTGGGCGTGAAGCCGACCGGCTGGGCGGTAAGATCGGCTACATGTCCGAGGGCTTCAGCTTGTACGGCAGCCTGAGCGTCGAAGAGAACCTGGATTACTTTGCCGACCTGTACGGTGTGCCGCTGGCCGAGCGGGTCGCCCGCAAGGAGCGCCTGCTCCAATTCGCCCGCATGAGCGAAGCCCGGCAGCGCCGGGCCGAGCACCTCTCCGGCGGTATGAAGAAGAAACTGGCTCTGGCCTGCGCTCTCCTCTCTTCGCCGCAGGTCCTCTTTCTGGACGAGCCGACCTCCGGCGTGGACCCTGTCTCCCGCCGTGAGTTCTGGGAGTTGATTTTTGCCCTGTCGGCCCAGGGGATGACCATTTTTGTCACCACCCACTACATGGACGAAGCCGAACACTGCCACGACCTGGGTCTCATCTATCGTGGCCGACTCATTGCCCGGGGTAGCCCAGCCCAACTGCGGGCGGGTATGAAGCTGGGCGAGTTGCTGGAGATCGAAACCGACCGGCCGGCCCAGGCCCTGCCATTGGTCTCGGCCCTGCCCGGCACGCTCAGCGCCTCTGTTTTTGGCGACCGGCTGCACGCCCTGGTGACCGATACCGGCGCAGTCGCTCCCCAAATTGAACAAACCCTACGGGCGGGAGGACTGAGGGTGAAACGGCTGCGTCCGGCGCCGATGTCGCTGGAAGATTTATTCATTACTTTTATTGAGATGGAAGAAGGCGGCCGTAGAGCCAGAGGAGAAGCATAATGACTAAAGGGATCTGGCCTGTCTTGCGTAAAGAAATTCGGGAACTGTTGCGCGACCCGTACACCCTGGGCATTGCGGTGGTTTTCCCGCTGTTGCTGCTCTTTTTATTCGCCTATGCCCTGAACCTGGACGTAAAAGCGATCCCGGTGGCTGTTTACGACCAGGACCGCACCGCCCAGAGTCGGGCTTACGCCCGGAGCTTTGTCAATGCCGACATTTACCTTCACCGATTCTGCTCCAACTTCTGCGCCGCACTCTTCGACCCAGAAATGAGCGGGGCTGACCTGAGCAAGTGGCGGGCGTCCATTGGGGGCCGAGGAGGCTACGCATCCAGCCGGGAGCGCATCGATAAAATTATCAACAAGCTGCTGGGCTTGTTATCGCGGAGGTAAATAATGAAACGAAAAATTATATCTTTGATGATTATACTGCTGGTTGCCGGCGCTGTCGGCGGCGGCTACTGGGCCTATCGCCAGAATCCCGAGGCCTTCACCCAACTTCAGCTCCAACTCGGCCTGCTCAGCCAGGCCGAAGCGCAGAGGGTCTACAGCGTCTCCGGCTTTATCGAAGCCGAGAACGTAAGCGTGGCCGCAGAGGCCCGGGGGCGGATTACCCAAATTGCCGCCGATGAAGGCGATTTTGTTGAGGCCGGCCAGATTCTGGTTGCACTGGATACGGCCCTTCTGGACGCCCAAATGCAGCAGGCCGAAGCCAGAGTTGCCACGGCCCGGGCGAATCTGGCCAAAGTCAAGGCCAGAGTTCGGGCCGAGGAGATTGCCAAAGCCGAGGCCGCCGTAGTCGTGGCCGAAGCCAACGCTGAAGCCGCCTACACTCGCTGGCAGGATGCCATCACCCTGCGCGACAACCCGCAAGAACTGGACCGGCAGATTGATGCAGCCCGCACGGCTCTGCAACTGGCCGAATTAAAAATCGCTTCCGCCATCCCGTTGAAAGACGCCGGTGAAGCACTGTGGGCGCTGCGGCAGCAACAGTGGCAAAAAGCCCAGGCAGGCGTTGACTGGTCGTTCGAATTACCAGACGGGCGCCATATCAGTGGGCACTCTGACTTTCCGGAAGGCATCAAGCAGGATACCAGCGTGGCCTGGAACTACGCCGGAGCCGATATGTGGGCCGTCTGGGTTGATCTGAACACCGCTATAGCCGTGCGAGACGATACCGAAACTACCCTAAATGATTTGCTCCGCCTCAGAAACGACCCCCAGGAAGCGAACATCAAAGTGGCCGAGGCTGAAGCCGCTTACAACACGGCTCTGGCCGAGGCTGAGGTGGCCAGAGCCCAACTTGAAATTCTCAAAGCTGGCCCTCGCGCCGAACAGGTGGCCGTGGCCCAGACGCAAGTTGAGCAAGCCAAAGCCGCGCTGATCACCTTGCAGGTTCAGCGCGAAAAGCATACCCTGACCGCACCCCTGTCCGGCTGGGTCGCCGAGCGCGTGGCCCACGAGGGCGAGATGGCCGTGCCCGGCGCGCCCCTGCTGACCTTGGCCGATCTAACCGACCTGACCCTGACCATCTACGTACCTGAGCCGGATATTGGCCTGGTTTCCGTCGGGCAAAAAGTGAGGGTGTTTGTGGATTCGTTTCCAGGTGAGCCGTTTATCGGCCGGGTCACCTACATCAGCGATGAAGCCCAATTTACGCCCAGAAACGTGCAAACTAGAGAAGAACGGGCCAACACCGTGTTTGCGGTCAAAATTAAATTAGAAAATGAAGACCAACGCCTGAAACCCGGCCTGCCCGCCGACGCCATTTTGTCTGAAGGACCGAAAATCTGATTGGCCGGTGACAGGCGTACAGAGATCGGTGACCAGCAAGCAGTAACCAGTGGCATAACTGTTACTGACAACTGATTACCGATCACCGCAACTTCAGGAGGTGCAACAATGAAACGTATCATCCCTATCATAATCTTGTTAACTGCAATCGGCGGTGGCTACTGGTGGTTCACGCAATTCGGCGCAACGACTCCGGTAGCTGCCCTGGAACCAACCGTTCTGGCCGGCTCCGGCACCATCGAGGCTGAAACCGTGGCCATCACCGCCGAATTGGGCGGGCGCATTCTTGTGCTTAACGTGGATGAGGGCGATGAGGTGACGGCCGGCCAGGTCCTGGTTCAACTGGATACAGCCGATTTGCTGGCCCAGCAGACTCAATTGGAAGCTGCCCTGGCCACCGCCAGGTCCAATCTGGCTCTGGTCAGCGCCCCGCCCCGGCCTGAAGATGTCGCCGCTGCCCAGGCTCAATTGACCCAGGCCGAAGTGGCCCGCGATGGAGCTGGGTTAATCTGGCAGTGGGCCGGCGACCTGGCCAATGATCCTCTGGAACTGGAAGCTCGAATCAACCAGGCCCGGGCCAGAGTCACCGAGGCCGAGCAGAGTCTGGAAATGGCCCGAGTCAATTTGAAACGTATGGAGGTCCAGGCCGAAGCCGCCAGCCGCAATCAAAGCGACCACTCTGCTCTTGTTCAGAACGAGGTAGCGCAATATCAACTGCAAGCGGCCCGAACCGGCGTCGAGATGGCCGAAGTGGCCCTGGCCGGGGCCAAGAAGCAGGTCGAACACCTGGTTCGGCTGCGCGACAAGCCCCTGCCGCTGATAGCTCGGGCCAACGCCGCCGCCGCCGCCTACCGGCAGGCCGAAGCCGCCGTGCTGGCCGCCGCAGCCAACCTGACGGCTGTCAAGGCCGGCCCTACGCCGGAAGACTTCGCCGTGGCCCAGGCTCAGGTGCTGGAGGCCGAGGCCGCCCTGGCCGCGCTGGACGTTCAACTGGTCAAGCAAACGCTGACGGCGCCCCGCAACGGTTTGATTGGCCGGAAACTGGTCAATCCCGGCGAGCTGGCCGCGCCCGGCGCGGTATTGCTGGAACTCAACGACCTTGAGACCACCAAACTAATCGTGTACCTCCCCGAAACCGAAATTGGCCGGGTCAAGATTGGGCAACAGGCCCGGGTTTATATTGACGCTTACCCTGGCGAAGCCTTTGAGGGGACCGTCAGCTTCATTGCTCCTCACGCCGAATTTACCCCCCGCAACGTGCAAACGCCGGAGGAGCGGGTCAACCTGGTTTTTGCCGTTAAAATCAAATTGGACAACTCCGACCATCGCTTGAAACCCGGCATGCCGGCCGAGGCGGAGATCTTATTGACGTCCGACACCAACGTCGTGAAGTTACCCTCTCCAACCGGTTTGCCCCAGCCAACCGAATCCCCGACGGCCACACCAACGCCGGTCGAGG
>JBHHXL010000068.1:0-15642 GCA_046757065.1 Anaerolineae bacterium | reverse complement strand
TCAGGCTGCCGGGGGCGGACGGCGTAACTGCACAGGTGCGCCCCGTCCAGCAGATGGTCCTGGCGGACGACCTCTGCGTCGAGCAGCTCCACAAAGAGGTTCAGCTCCGAGGCGCAGGCCTGGCCGCAATGTTCGGCGACACTCATGATAGGGCAATTCGCTTCTTTGAGGATCAGCACATCGTCGTCGCCAATCTCCCAGGTTGGCATATACCCTTCTTGCTCGCGCAGGCGGACGAGCTGGTCGAGCCGGTCTTCCAGGCATTTGCCGTCCATCAGCGGGCTATAGGCCTGGGCCTGTTCGCGGGCGCGCTTCTGGAAGATGGCCTCGATTGCCTGCTGGCCGTAAAGTTCCTCGATGGCGGTCAGGGCGTAGGTAGCCATCTGGTCATAATTGTGGGGGAAGAGGCAGGATGCCTCCGGGGTAAGTTCGTAGATGAAGCTGGGCCGGCCCATGCCGCGTTGGGCTTCGCGGTGCGTGACAAGATGATCTCGCTCCAGATTGCTCAAATGTCGGCGCACCGCCACGGCGCTGATGTTCAGCGCCTCGGCCAGCTCGTCCGCGGTCAGGCTGCCGCTCTCCTTCAAGGCGATGAGAATACGGCGGCGCGTGGCTGGCACCTGTTTGCCAATCACGTCGCTATTAAGCATAGTCATCCCCCTTTGCCGAACAATCCTTTTGGGCTCTTTGAGCTTTTATGGGGTTTTGTAGCACACAATTCCTCACAGAGCCCCCTTTTCTGCGCGGCCCTCGGGCCCAGGTTGCGAAATTCACCGTCAAAATTATACAATGCGGCCCTCAGATCGACAACTTTAACAACACAAAAGTTGACAAAGTGGCGGGCGGTGTAGTATAATCACGCCCGCAATTATATCACAGGTCTGCCAGTAAAGCAACTTTAGAAACGTTAAAGTTGACAAAGTGGCCGGCGGCGTGATACAATCTTAGCATCTGTCCAGACGTAACTTGACATTCTTAACAGGATGGTTCTGGCGAAAAGTTATTTGCGGACAGTTACTTAACGGAGTACGGAGAGACCAACCGATGACATCCACCCTATCGATCAAAGACCTGCGCGTCAGCGTTGAAGGCAAGGAAATCCTCAAGGGCATCGACCTGGAGGTCAGGCAGGGGGAGGTTCACGCCATTATGGGGCCGAACGGCTCCGGCAAAAGCACCCTGGCCTACGCCCTGGCCGGCCATCCCAAATATGAAATAGAATCCGGCGAGGTCTGGATGGACGGCCAAAACGTCCTGGAAATGACCCCGGACGAGCGAACCCGGGCCGGCCTGTTTCTGGCCTTCCAATACCCGACCGCCATTCCCGGCGTCAGTATGGCCAACTTCCTGCGCACGGCGGTCAACGCGGTCAAGGGCACCAACGGTGACGGCAAGAAAGGCATCCCCATCACCGAGTTCCGCAAGCTGATGAACGAGAAAATGGCTATGCTCAGGATGGACAAGAGCTTCGCCCGCCGCTATCTCAACGAGGGCTTCTCTGGGGGGGAGAAGAAGCGGGCCGAGATTCTGCAAATGGCCCTGCTCGAACCGAAATTCGCGATTATGGACGAAACCGACTCCGGTCTGGATATTGACGCCTTGAAAATCGTGTCCGAGGGGGTCAACAATATGACCGGCCCCGACCGCGGCTTCATCGTCATTACCCACTACCAGCGCATTCTGAACTACATCCGGCCCGACCACGTGCACGTGATGGTCGACGGGCGGATCATCGCCTCCGGCAGGGCCGGATTGGCTGAGCGCCTGGAAGCCGAGGGGTACGACCAGATCATTAAGGAAAAGCTGAAGGAGGCTGAGTAACTATGGCTACGACGTTCGACGTTAATCTTGACGATTACCAGTACGGTTTTAGCGATCCGGAAAATTACGTCTTTAAGGCGCGCAGGGGCCTGGACGAGGACATCATCAGAGAGATCTCCTGGATGAAGAGCGAGCCGCAATGGATGACCGATTTTCGCCTGCGGGCCTACCGCCACTTCGTCAAGCGCCCGATGCCCACCTGGGGCGGCAATTTGGGCCAGATTGATTTCAACAACATCTACTACTACATCAAGCCCACCGAGGATCAGAAGCGGTCTTGGGACGACGTGGACCCGGACATCAAGCGCACTTTCGACCGGCTGGGCATCCCCGAGGCCGAACAGAAGTTCCTGGCCGGGGTTGGGGCCCAGTACGAAAGTGAGGTCATCTACCACAACATCAAGAAGGACCTGGAGGAAAAGGGCGTCATCTTCCTCGACCCCGGCGAGGCGCTCAAGGAGCACGAGGACCTGTTCCGGGAATATTTCGGGACGGTGGTGCCTCCGGAGGACAACAAATTCGCCGCCCTGAACAGCGCCGTCTGGTCCGGCGGGAGCTTCATCTACGTCCCGCCCGGCGTCCACGTCGATCTGCCTTTGCAGGCCTACTTCCGCATCAACGCCCAGAATATGGGCCAGTTCGAGCGGACGCTGATCATCGTCGATGAGGGCGCTTACGTCCACTACGTCGAGGGCTGCACCGCGCCCACCTACTCCAGCGATAGCCTGCACTCGGCGGTGGTCGAGATCATTGTCAAGCCGGGCGCGCGCTGCCGCTATTCGACCATTCAAAATTGGAGCCACAATGTTTACAACCTGGTCACCAAGCGGGCCGTGGCCTACCGGGACGCGACGATGGAGTGGGTTGACGGCAACCTGGGCTCCAAGCTGACGATGAAGTACCCGGCGGTGTGGCTGATGGAACCCGGCGCGCACGGCGAGGTGCTATCCATCGCCTTTGCCGGCAAGGGGCAGCACCAGGACGCCGGCGGCAAGATCGTCCACGCCGCGCCGCACACCAGCAGCGTCATCACCAGCAAGTCCATCAGCAAGAGCGGGGGCCGCTCCACCTATCGTGGCCTGCTGAAGGTCGCCCCCGACGCCCACCACAGCAAGAGCAACGTCGTCTGCGACGCGCTGATCCTGGACGAGGACTCCGCCTCGGACACCTTCCCCTACATTGAAATTGAGGCCGAGCAGGTCAGCATCGGCCACGAGGCCAGCGTTTCCAAGGTGTCGGAGGAGCAGCTTTTCTACCTGATGAGCCGGGGCATTGACGAGGAGCAGGCGGCCAGTATGATCGTCAGCGGCTTCATCGAGCCCATCGTCAAGGAGCTGCCGATGGAGTACGCTTTGGAGATGAACCGCCTGATCGAGCTGGAGATGGAAGGCTCGGTGGGGTGAGTAGTTGGTTGGTGAACTGGTTAACCGGTGGGCTGGTAGATTGGTAGATTGGTAAACTGGTAGACTGGTCAGCCAGTCGACTGGTAACCGGTTAACCTGTCAACCCATTAACCAATACCCTGGAGTCAAAAAACGAATGAGTGAAGCGATCACTGCAACCAAACCCCAAGACAAATTACTGCGGGCCGGCGTCTTCAACCGGGAGCTGGTGGAGGCCCTGTCCGCCGAATTGAACGAACCGGGCTGGCTGGCGGAGCGACGCCGGGTGGCCTGGGGCGTTTTTGAGGAAACCCCCCTGCCGACCATTTACGACGAACACTGGCGGCGGACCGACATTCGCAAAATCAAGTGGCATAAATTCCGGCCCGCCGACGGCAGCGCCGCCCGCCGGGTTGACAAATTGGCCGATCTGCCCCATAATCTGCGCTCTGCCCTGGATCAGGGCAAGCCGGCCGCCGGGCGGATCGCGCTGATCAACGACCGGCCGGCCTATCTGGAGCTGGACCCGGACCTGGCCGGGCAGGGAGTGATCTTCACCGACCTGCAGACGGCCGCCCGCCAGCATCCGGAGCTGGTCGAGCCGTACCTGATGACCGAGGCCGTCCCCGCTTCCGACGGCAAGTTTCCGGCCCTGAACGGCGCTCTATGGCGGGCCGGGGTGTTCATCTACGTCCCCAAAGATGTCGTCGTTGAGCATCCCTTCCAGGCGGCCATCACCCTCGACGGCGAAGGGGCGGCGGTCTTCCCGCGCACGCTGATCGTGGCCGAGCAGTTCTCGGCGGTGGATTACATCGAGGAGACCTTCTGCGCCGATGGAGCGGGCCAGGCCCTGAACGCGGGCGTCGTCGAGATTTACGCCAAAGAGGCGGCCCAGGTGCGCTACGTCGATGTCCAGCGGTGGGGCCGCCAGGTTTACAACTTCAACACCCGGCGGGCGCTGTGCAGCAACGACAGCCTGATTATCTGGGACTCTGGCCAGCTCGGCGGCGGCCTGACCAAGAGCTATGTCGATGGCATTCTCAGGGGCGACGGCTCCAGTATGGAATACCAGGGCGTTTACTTCGCCGATGAGAAGCAGCACCTGGACATCGACGCCTTGATGCACCACATCGGCCTGTCTACCGGCGGTGACCTGGTGCTGTACGGCGCGCTCAAGGACCAGGCCCAGGTTGTCTTCCGGGGGTTGATCAAAATCGATCCATCGGGGCAGCAGACCAACTCCTACCTGAAGAACGAGAACCTGTTGCTGAGCGAAACCTGCCGGGCCGATTCGATCCCCAGCCTGGAGATCGATGCCAACGATGTCCGGGCCAGCCACGGGGCCACCGTCGGCCAGATCGACGAGGAGTACATTTTCTACCTTCAGAGCCGGGGCATCCCGCGCAGCACAGCGGTGCGCATGGTGGTGGAGGGCTTTTTCTCGATTGTCTTCGACCGGATGGGCAACGAGCGGGTCAAGGAAAAGCTGTTCGAAGCCGCTTCGGCCAAAATGAAGGCTTTGCGTGAAGGATGAAGGGTGAATGACGGCTGTAGTTGCGGGAGGGCGTGAGTTGGGCTTTCGTCCTTCGTCATCCGTCCTTCGTCCCTCGCCCTTCGTCGATGACGATGAAGTGCAGGCTACGTATGTTTGACACCGACCGCATTCGCCAGGATTTTCCGGTCCTCAACCAGAGCGTTGATGGCAGGCCGTTGGTCTACCTGGACAGCGCGGCCAGCTCGCAGAAGCCCCGGGTGGTGATCGAGGCCCTGGACGAGTACTACCGCCAGTACAACGCCAACGTCCATCGCGGCATTTACAAGCTCAGCGAGAGGGCCTCCGAAGCCTACGAGCGGGCGCGTAAGAAGGTCGGGCGCTTTATCAACGCCCGTAGCTGGCGCGAGGTGATCTTCACCCGCAACGCCACCGAGAGCCTGAACCTGGTGGCTTTCACCTGGGGGCGGCAGAACATCCGGGCCGGCGACACGATCATCGTCAGTGAGATGGAGCACCACGCCAACCTGGTTCCCTGGCAGATTCTGGCCCGCGAGAAGAACGCGCGGCTGAAACACATCCCGGTCGACGAGCACGGCTACCTGGATATGGCCGCCTACGACCGCATGTTGGACTCGACGGTCAAGCTGGTGGCCGTGACCCAGATGAGCAACGTCCTGGGCACGGTCACGCCGGTGGCCGAGATCGTGCAGAAGGCGCACGCCGTGGGGGCCATCACCCTCATCGACGGGGCCCAGGCCGTGCCGCATATGCCAACCGATGTCCAGGCCTTTGATTGCGACTTCCTGGCCTTTTCCGGGCACAAAATGCTGGGCCCGACCGGCATCGGCGTCCTGTGGGGGCGCAAGGAACTGCTGGCCGACATGCCGCCCTTTCTGACCGGCGGGGATATGATCAAGGAGGTCACCCTCCACGACTCGAAGTGGAACGACCTGCCCTGGAAATTCGAGGCCGGCACGCCGGCCATCGCCCAGGCCATCGGCCTGGGGCACGCCGTGGACTACCTGACCGGCCTGGGGATGCACAACGTGCGCATGCACGAGATTCAAATGGTCGAATACGCGCTCAAACGTTTGCCGGAGGTGGAAGGCATCCGGCTCTACGGTCCGCTAGAGCCGACCGAGCGCGGCGGGGCGGTCACCTTCACCCTGGGCGACATTCATCCCCACGACCTGGCCAGCCTGCTGGACCAGGAGAACATCGCCATCCGGGCCGGGCATCATTGCGCGATGCCGCTTCACGACCGGCTGCAACTGACGGCCACCGCCCGCGCCAGCTTCTACGTGTACAACAAGCCGGAAGAGATCGACCGGCTGGCAGAGGCATTGGACAAGGCGCGGGAAATCTTTGAGCAATGATAACTGTTCAGGTAAAAAGGTGTGATGTGCTATTCAAGAGATTGGAGATTGGAGATTAGGAGATTCGCCATCCAATATCCAAAGGGTACGATGTTTCCAGCTTTTAATCTCCAGTCTCCTAATCTCTAGTCTCCCGTATTCGAGGGCGGGATTGACCTGCCTGAATAGTTACGATCAATGATATGGATGATTTTTACCGGGAAAACATCTTAGACCACTACCGCCACCCCAGAAACAAGGGGACGTTGGAAAACCCAACGCACAGCCACCAGGAGCACAATCCGCTGTGCGGGGATGTGATCCGGATCGATCTCCACGTTGATGACAATAACGTCATCGACCAGGTTGCTTTTGACGGCAAGGGCTGTGCCATCAGCCAGGCCAGCGCCTCGATGTTGACCGAGATGCTGGTCGGCAAAAACCTGGAGGAGGCGCGCCAGATCAGCAAGGACGATATTTTAGAAGCGATCGGCATCGATTTGAGCCCGGTCCGGCTCAAGTGCGCCTTGCTCTCGCTGAAGGTGCTCAAAGTGGGCGCCTACGGCCTGAGCGACGCCGCCGAGTGGGGCGAGGACGACGACGATTGGTAAACCTGATCCCACAGAGGTTCGCAAGTTCAAATGACCGAATTCATCAAAGTTGCCAAAACAACCGAGCTGGAACCTGGAGGGAAAGTTTTGGTCGAGTATGATGGCGAGGATGTCGGCCTGTTTAACATCGACGGCCAGTTTTACGCCATCTCCGACGTGTGCACCCACGACGACGGGCCGTTGGTCGAGGGCGACCTGGACGGTGAATGGATCGTCTGCCCGCGCCACGGCGCTCGCTTTAACGTGACAACCGGCCAGCAAACCATGCCCGCTTTTGCCCCGGTACCTCTCTACGAGGTGAAGATTGAGGGCGAGGACATTTACATCGCTCCCAAATAACGTAAGAAGAAAGGGTTAAAGGATGTCTGAAGAAAAGAGTATGTCGGAAGGCGCCGTTCGCGAGGCGTTGCGGGCGGTGATGGACCCCGAACTGCACCTGGATGTCATCACCCTGGGTTTAATCAAGTCTGTCAACATAGAAACCAAGCCCATTGACATTCAGATGCTGTTGACGACGCCGTTTTGCCCCTACGGCCCCTGGCTGGTGCAGCAGGTCAAAGACATCGCCGAACGGGCCACCGGCGCGGAGGTAAAGGTCGAAGTGGTGCCGGAACAATGGAATCCGGAGATGATGGAGGACCCGACCCTGTTGGGTTTCTTTTAGACTTGACGGAATCGTTGATCTGGGGTAGGATGGTTGACTGTAAAATTCAGGCGCGTAATGCGGAGTAGGCTAGGCTCGATGGGGATCGCGCGTAACGATTTGTTTGTTCACTGCATCTGTCTTAGGCGGGCATCCTAGCCCCGCACCTTCGCCGGAGAAGGGCTCGGGCTGTGGTTGTCCGCAGGGCTGTTTCAATTCGCCAGGGCGATGAGCCTCTCTATCCGGTGCGCCATTCTGTAAGGGCTTGATGGCATAACCTGAAAAACTAACATACAAAACTTGTTCGATAGAGGCTCATTGCCGGGTATGTGAGGTACCGGTGACGAGCCTTTTTGATTTGGGTGTATTCAAAATGCGTTGTAGGGCCAATACTTTTCGAATGAGCGGAGAATTATCAGCGGATGGCCTACGGTCTAGCGGATAAACGGATGCCCTGTTGCATGGAGATTATCCGCTAATCCGTTCCCTATCCGTTGAGCATCCTCCTCTCCCGACTGAAATTGATTCACCCTTTCGATTTGTAGATCGTTTTGAGCAACAGGGTATTTTCAAAGGAATCCAGTGCGGCCGTATTGAGGCTGATGAGGGCTGAAGCCCTCAATACAGTCCCTGACTGCCGACCAAAAAGCAGATACACTAAACGCATTCTGAAATTTCCGTAGCTGGCGCATCCCTATGCGGCAGCGGTCGGCATAAGGATGCCGACCTATGAAATTTTAGCGTGCGCCTGGTATAGCTATTTTATGCGAGGAGGTTTTTCAAAATGGCAACCGTAAGAATTCCCAGCCCGTTGCGCCGCTACACCAACGGGCAGGCTAAAGTCCAGGCTGAAGGCAGTACCATCGCCAGCTTGCTTGACAGTTTGGACCACCAGTATCCGGGCGTCAAGTCTCGGATTTGCGATGACAACGGGCAGATTAAACGCTATGTCAACATCTTCGTCAACGACGAGGAGATCCGGTCTTTGCAGGGGGCGGATACGTCGGTAGCGGAGCGAGATGAGATATCGATCATCCCGGCTATGGCCGGCGGCAGCGGGTTTATGAGTACCCAGCAGTTGCTCGACGTGGCCCGGCAGTACGTGGACGAGGTTGACATCCACGAGCTAAAGCGGGCCCTGGATAACGGCGAAGAGCTGTACCTGGTCGATATGCGCGAGCGCGACGAATTCGTGCAGGGCCACATCCCCGGCGCGGTATACATCCCGCGCGGCTTCCTGGAGTTCCATATGGAGGAGCTGGCCCCGGACCGCAACACGCCCATCGTGCTTTACTGCGCCGGCGGCGTGCGCTCGCTGCTGGCCGGGCGCGCCCTGAAGGAAATGGGCTACACCAATGTCAAATCCTTGCAGGCCGGTTATCTGGGCTGGAAGAACGCTGGCTACGAGTTCGTCGTGCCTCGCGTCCTGAACGACGAGCAGCGCAACCGCTACAGCCGCCACATCATGATCCCGGAGGTGGGCGAGTTCGGGCAGAACAGGCTGCTCGACGCCAAAGTCCTCCTCATCGGCGCGGGCGGGCTGGGCAGCCCGGCGGCGATCTACCTGGCGGCGGCCGGCGTGGGCACCATCGGCATCGTCGATTTTGATGTGGTGGACACCAGCAATTTGCAACGCCAGATCATCCATCGCCTGGACGACCTGGACCGGCCCAAGGTGGACTCGGCGGCGGATGCCATTACCCGTTTGAACCCCGACGTCAAGGTCATCGGCCACCAGACGCAAATTACCAGCGAAAACGCGCTGGAGATCATCGGCGAGTACGACGTCGTGCTCAACGGTTCCGATAACTTCCCCACCCGCTACCTGATCAACGATGCCTGCGTTATCCTCGGCAAGCCCCTGGTCGATGCCAGCATCTTCCGCTTCGACGGGCAGGTGACGGTTTACGACACGGCCAACGGCAGCCCCTGCTATCGCTGCCTCTACCCCGATCCGCCCCCGCCGGGCGAGGTGCCAAGCTGCGCTGAGGGCGGCGTGCTGGGCGTGCTGCCCGGCATCATCGGCAGCGTGCAGGCCGTCGAGGCGATCAAGCTGGTCCTCGGCATCGGCGAGGTTTTGCGGGGCCGGCTGCTGGTCTACGATGCCCTGGAAGGCGAGTTCCGCGAGGTGCGCATTCGCAAGGATGAGGCCTGCCCTGTGTGCAGCGTCGATCCGGGCGCCGTCCAGTTGATCGATTACGAGCAGTTCTGCGGCCTCCTGCCGGCTCCGGCCAGCGCTGAGAACGGCGTGCCGGTCCTGGCCTGATCTATTTTCAGGGGAGCCCGACAGTCCCTAACGGGACGACACCGACAATGAAAATGGGGCGAGTTTGTAGGGCAAGCTGTTAGCTTGTCGCTGCCCCGGACAAACTAACACGCTCCGCGTGTCCTACAATTCTATTTTGGCTCTTTGAGCTTTTATGGGGTTTTGTAGCACAAGCTGTTAGCTTGTGCGGGACAAACTAACACGCTCCGCGTGTCCTACATTACCACACAATTCCTCACAGAGCCTCTATTTTCAAGGGAGTCGGACCGTCCCTGGCGGGACAGCAACGACAATGAAAATGGAGTGCAGAGCTTGCTCTGCCCAGGCAAACCAAGGTTTGCACTCCAGGTATTCCCTGTTTTATACGAGGAGATACTTATGGCTTCCGCACCTGTGATTAAGGTGGCATCCAAACCACAAACCGCACAACGTAACGGCGCACGCGCGCTGATGGGCGAAAGCCTGCTCAACCGCATCGGCAACACGCCGCTGGTGCCGTTGCATCGCATCACCGCCCGCGAAGGGGTATCGCCGTTGGTCGTGGTCTTCGCCAAGGCCGAGTGGTTCAACCCCGGCGGCTCGGTCAAAGACCGGCCGGCGTTGAATATGATCCAGGAGGCGGAACGCCAGGGGCTCCTGGGACCGGACAAGGTCATCCTGGAGGCGACCTCCGGCAACACCGGCATCGGCCTGGCCTTGATCGGCGCGGCCAAAGGCTACCAGGTCGAGCTGGTGATTCCGGAAAACGTCAGCGCCGAGCGCAAGGGCATCTTGCAGGCCTACGGCGCGAAGCTGATCTTGACCGACCCGTTGGAAGGGATCGACGGCGCTATCCGCGAGGCGCAGCGTCGCCTGTGGGAAGACCCGGACAGGTACTTCCGCCCCGACCAATACAATAACCCGGCCAACTGGCAGGCCCACTACAAAACGACCGGCCTGGAAATCTGGGAGCAGACGGGCGGGGCCCTTACCCACTTTGTGGCCGGGATCGGTACTAGCGGCACGCTGATGGGCAGCGGGCGGCGGCTGCGCGAGCTGAACCCGGACATCGAAGTTGTGGCCGTTGAACCGGCCGACGAGCTGGCTGCCATCGAGGGCTTGAAGCATATGGAAACCAGCATCGTGCCCGGCATCTACGACAGCGCCTTCCCCGACCGGACCATCGCCGCCCTACCCGATGACGCCTACCAGATGGCCCGCCGCCTGGCGCGCGAAGAAGGGCTGTTCGTCGGTTACTCGTCGGGGGCAGCGGCCTGGGCCGCCTTGCAGTTGGCGAAGGAGTTGGACGAGGGCATCGTCGTCACCGTCTTCCCCGATGGCGGGGAGAAGTATCTGAGCCTGGGCCGGTAGGGGGTTTCATCTTGAATTCGGAGGATGTTATGGCAAGCAAGAACGGCCAACAGGCCAACGGGCGGCGGCTGGCCATCTTCTACGAACACCCGGAGTGGTTCAAGCCGATGTTCGCCGAGCTTGACCGGCGCGGTGTGCCCTATGATCGGCTGCTGGCTTACCGGCATCACTTCGACCCGGCCGAGCAGCGCAGCCCGTACGCGCTCGTCGTCAACCGTATGAGCCCCTCGGCCTATATGCGGGGCCACGCGCAGGCCATAAACTATACGCTCCAGTTCCTGGCCTATTTGAAGATGATCGGGGCCAACGTCCTCAACGGCTACGACGCCTACGTCTACGAGTTTTCCAAGGCCCGGCAACTGGCCTTGCTTGAGAAGCTGGGGCTACGCTACCCGCGAGCGCGCGTGGTTAACCACATTTCCCAGATAAACCCTGCTGCCGAAGGGCTGGTCTTCCCGGTCGTGGTCAAGCCGAACATCGGCGGCAGCGGGGCCGGCATCCAGAAGTTTGATGCGCCCGCAGATTTGGCAGAGGCGGCTGAGACGGGCAGGATTGACCTGGGCCTCGACCACCTGGCCCTGGTGCAGGAATACCTGCCGCCGCGAGGAAACAGCATCGTTCGGATGGAGGTTCTCAACGGCCGGTTCCTGTACGCCATCCGGCTCCATTTGAAATCCCCGGACACGTTCAACCTCTGCCCGGCGGACTACTGCGATCTGCCGGACAATGGAATGCCCGACGGCGTGTCCGGCCGGGACCTGCTGGTGGAGGGTTACACGCCCCCGAAAGCGGTCATCGAGGCGGTGGAACGCCTGACCGCTGTGGCCAATATTGAAGTTGGCGGGGTGGAGTATCTGATCAATGACCGGGACGGAGAGGTTTACTATTACGACGTCAACGCCCTCTCCAACTTCGTGGCCGATGCGCCCGAGGTCGTCGGGTTCGACCCGTTTCCCCGCCTGGTGGACTTTTTGCTGGCCCGGGCCGGATTGGCCGTGCCGGCGTGATCGCATCAAGTTAAGCCTGCTGGACCGGATAGGACCGGTAATTGTAGTTCGCCGGAGCGGACCTGTATTGCGATCAGGCCCCGCTCCGGCGCTTTTTTTGCCTGGTCAGAACCTCAAACCCGCATTTTCCTAATTCTTCAGGTTATGATATTATGTCATCATGCAACGAGGACGCAAGGCCGGGCGCATGGGGCCGGCATCTTCCGCCGGCCCGCTGAGACGAGAATTGCTGGAGCGCGGTAGCCTGAGCATGTTGTCCCTGTCTATCGTGGCTATGCTCGGCGCGGGGCTGGTCCTGGCCTGGCTGATGAGCCGGGCCTCGCTGGCTTCGGGCAGGTCGCCGCGCGAGTTTATATTCGCCGGGGCCCAGTCCACACCGGTGGCCGGCACGACCCGCCCGCTGGTTGGCATCGTCGCCGGACACGCCGGCTACGATCCCGGCGCGGTCTGCCCCGACGGTCCCACCGAGGCCGAGGTGAATCTGGCCATCGCCGGGGAAGTCATCCGTTTGCTGGAGCGCAAGGGGATCGGGGCCGATCTGCTGGAGGAGTTCGATCCCCGGCTGGCCGGTTATCGGGCTGATGCCCTGGTCAGCATCCACGCCGATAGTTGCGCGGTTCCGGGCGCCAGCGGCTTTAAGGTGGCGCGGGTGACGGAGAGCGCCATTCCTGCGGCGGAAGACCGGCTGGTCGCCTGCCTGAACCAGGAATACGCGGTTCACACCGGGCTCTCGCAGCACCCGGCCAGCATCACCGACGGGATGACCGATTACCACGCCTTCCGCGAGATCGCGCCCCAAACCCCCGGCGCGATCATCGAAACGGGTTTTCTGCTCGATGATCAATACCTGCTGGTTCGCCGCCCCAAAGTTGTGGCTCGTGGCGTGGCCGCCGGCATCCTCTGCTTCCTCGAAACGCCCTCGCCGTAACCATCCATTGACGGTGAAGCTGATCAAAGTTTGCACCATTCGACCAGAACCTGAACCCCCTTAGCAAGTTTGTACAGATTCTTCTGTGAGCTTATTCGCGGACTGGCCGCCGTCTTTTTTCCAGGGGTAAGACCCGCTTTGCCGGGGTCGTCTCAAGATCAACAGAGGTCAATGGGGGTGAAACCGGTGAATAAAAAAGTTTTGAGCATCGCCGGCCTGCTGGGGCTGGGGGTGATTGCTGTTGCCTGCGGCGGGGCTGCGGGGTCGAGCGCCTCCCTGCCGGATGAGGTTGTGACTGAGGAAACGGACGCAATTCTCTCTAGCGGAGAGGAATCGGTCGCCGTCGAACTTGAACTCCCCCAGCCACAAAACGAACTGGCCGAAGGGGGATACCGCTGGAGCCAGTTGCTGGCCCGCGACGCCATCTTCCCTATCTACGATCCCCAATTCGCCGCTGCGGATGAAGCGCCCTACGTCGATGAGGAGCTGGTCATCGGGGTAGAGATCAACGGCGAGGCCAAGGCCTACGCCATCGGCCCCCTAAACAGCCGGGAGATGGTCAACGACACCCTGGGGGGGGTGCCCATCCTGGTCACGTGGTGACCGATTTGCTATACCGGCATCGTGCATGACCGGCGACTAAACAACGAAACCTTCGTCTTCGGCAACCAGGGCGGCCTGTTTATGAACGCTATGACCTGGTATGACCACCAGACCGGCAGCGTCTGGAGCCAGGTCTGGGGGCAGGCTATCGCCGGGCCGCTCAAGGGGACAACGCTTGACCTGATCCCGGCCGCAATCGTGCCCTGGGCTACCTGGAAGGCCGAGCATCCCGACACACTGGCGATGATCAACGACAAGGTCGGCCTTTTCAGCCGGGCGGAGCGCCCGCGTGACGGCTGGGTGATCGGCATTGTTCTGGGAAAAGACACCAAAGCTTACTACTATCGCGCTCTCATCCGGGAGCGGGTCGTCAACGACTTTATCGGCCCCTACCCGGTGGCCCTCTACGCCGACGACGCGACGCGCAGCGTTCACGCCTACCTGCGCCAGGTGGGGGACCGGGTGCTGACCTTGAGCCTGGATGAAACGGGCCAGTTTCTGGTCGATGCCGAAACCGGCGGGCGCTGGCACGTAGCCACCGGGCTGTCCCAGGGCGAGGTTTTCGCGAGCGAGACGTTGCGCCCGGTGCCCTATCTTTCCTCGTTTGATTGGGCCTGGTCCGATTTTCACCCGGCCAGCGAGTTCTACCGCTGACCGGGTAGCTACATCTACTCCACGTCCACATCGACCGGGTGGGCCAGCGAATAGTAGATGCTCCGGCCTCGCTTCTCGGCCTGCACCAGCCCGGCCTCCTTGAGGATGCGCAGATGGTGGGAGATGGTCGACTGGGGCGCGTGCAGCGCCTGGGTCAGGTCATCCACGCGCCTCTCCCCTTCCGTGAGTAATTTGACCACTTTGATCCGCGTCTCATCGGCCAGAGCGCCGAAGACCCGCGTCGGATGAGTCGCATCCAGAGACTCCAGATGGGGGGCGCGATCTATCTTGATCATCATGCGGTAGCACATATGCCAGGGGCCAATATCCCGGGGCCAGGCGTCCCCTGCCGCGCGGTGCACGAACGGCGGCACGAACGTTGCCGGACCGGTTGTTTCGCCGGATACCTGGCCGATCATCCGGCGCAGAAAACGGGCCTGGTTTTCTGGCGTCATCTCGGCGAACAGCCGCTCGATGAAGTCCAGCCGTTCCTCCTGGCTCATGTTTTCGAAGGTTTTCTCGATCAATCTGTCTAACACGGCGGCAGACAAATCATCCATTGTTGTCCTCAAGCAGGCAATCGAATACGATAAGCCCCCCTTCGGCATCTAGCGCAAGGGGGGCTTTGCTCTTAATTAGCAGTGACAGGAGTGGCCCATACCGCCGGCGTGATGGGCAAACCCCGGCCCGCACTCGATGTGTACCACCCTGGCTCCGTGGGCGGCCCACGGCTTGCCCAGGATAAGCTGTTCCAGGCGCTCCAGCCGTTCCTCAACGCTCAGGTTCTCCTCGCGGGCCTGCGTCGCGCCCTGGATGAGAGACTCCAGCAGCTTCAGCCGGTCTTCCTGGCTCAACCCTTCCAGAATTTTCTCGACATCGTCCATCATTCACCAACCTCCTTTGGTGCGAATATAACGAAATATCCAGATACTTCGATTGATTACGGTGTATGATAAACGATAATCGATGAATTGTCAAGGGGGCGCAGCTTAAAATTGCGATGTTTGCCCGAAACTCCCCGGATGTCCATAAAAACAAATATCCGGTGTCGTCATTGACACCGGATACTTGAACACCCGCGAAGGATGTTCTCTCGTAGGGCGGATTATACCATGCGGCAGATTAAAGCGTCAAATAACAAAGGCAACTGGGTGCGTTCAATTTTGGGGGCAGACGTAGGGGCAGACCCACGTGTCTGCCCCAAAAGAGGATGTCAACCGGCCCAGCCTGGGGCGAACACACTCAAACCGCCGGGAGAAATGGCTCACGGATTTTCACGGATACACACGGATAAAAAATAATGAGTCTTCAGGATTTTCCGTGGCATTGGACCAGATACGGGGGGTGACCTCGGGAATTCCCAAAGAACCAAAGCAATTCCAAAAATCTGTGTTCTTCTGTAAAGCCGCCAGGCTCAAACAGGTGGAAGCCGGTCTAAAACCGGCTCAATGGCTCGCTTTTCAGCCTGCTCTAGCGGGCTTTTACCTGCCTGAGCCGGGCGTTTTAACGCTCGGCGGGCCGGCGAGG
>JBHHXL010000067.1:0-15755 GCA_046757065.1 Anaerolineae bacterium | reverse complement strand
GCCTTGAAGCACTATCCACCACCAGGCCAGCAACCATTTCTTGAGGAGCAATACCTATGGCCAAATTCCTGATCCGTCGCATCATTTTTCTGGTGCTCACCCTCTTTCTGGTATCGATCGCCATTTTCGCCATCTCCGAGTTAGCCCCCGGCAACATCGCCGTCAACACCCTGGGCAACACCATCACCCCCGCCCAGGAGGCATCATTCAACGCCCAAAATGGGCTGGACCAGTCACCGCTCACCCGTTACCTGCGCTGGATGATTGGCAGCGACTGGCAGGCGGAGCGCCGGATCGGCCGGCCGGTCCGCCGCATTTTCGACGCCGAAAACGACCGCTTTAGCTGGTGGGCCGTGGCCGAGGACGGCGCCCTCTTCCAAAACTACACCCCCGACGGCGAAACGATCATCCGCGTTGAACGCCAGCCGGACGGCACCACCCAGGAGATCATCACCAGCGATGACGTCTGGCAGCCCAACGACGAGGGCCTGCTGGTTTACTGGGGCATCGACCAGTCCGACCACGCCGCAATGTGGATCAGAGGCGACGATCTGGAAACCTGGACCCTGACCAAAGCTACCTGGACCAGCGCCAAGGGCGCGCCGCGCCAGTACATCCCCTTGCAGAAAGGCTTGCTGCGCGGAGACCCCGGCAAGTCTTTCAAGGACCGCCGCCCGGTGGCCGAGGTTCTGGGCCGGCGGCTGCTGAACACCCTCTTCCTGGCCGGCATTGCCTTCGTCATCGTCATGCCCCTGTCCCTGGTCCTGGGCCTGGTCGCCGGGTTGAACGAAGGCGAGTTCGTCGACCGGGTGCTGTCGATCAGCAGCCTGGTCGCCACAGCTACGCCTCAATTTGCCAGCGGCATCTTCCTGATCCTTGTTTTTGCCACCTGGCTCGATCTGGTGCCGGGAGCGGTGGTCCTGCCACCCGGCACATCCGTCTTCGACAGGCCGCAATCATTGATCTTGCCGGTGGCTACCCTGACTTTGGTCGAGTTGGGCTACGTGCTGCGCATCACCCGGGCCAGCATGGTCGAGGTGATGAAAACCAACTATATCCGCACGGCCATCCTGAAGGGGATGCCCCGCCGCCGGGTGGTGTTCAAACACGCCATCAAAAACGCGCTGATGGCGCCCATTACCGTCATTATGCTGCACATCAACTGGCTGGTGGGCGGCATCGTGGTGGTGGAGGTGATCTTCGGCTTCCCCGGCCTGGGGCGCTACATCCTGGACGCGGCGTTGTTCAAGGACGTCTTCGCCATTGAAGCGGCAGCGATGATCCTGGTCATCATCGCCGTCAGCTCGCAGTTGATCGCCGATATCATTTACACCTATTTGAACCCGCGAATTCGATACGCTTAGTCGTCAGTTGCCAACCAGAAAGGAGACAAAATATGGCCGTTGCCGAACCAACTTCGCCCGGCAGGGCTATCCCCACGACTGTCTCCCAGCCTTCGCGCTGGCAAAAGCCCAAAGAGAGGTTAGAGCTTTTAACCCGCTCCAAAGTGGCCCTGGTGGGGCTGGCGCTGGTCGGTTTTTGGGTGATCATAGCCATCTTCGCCGATAACTGCATCGTCAGCCCCGGCTGCTGGTTCAGGGCCAAGGAGTATGAAACCACGCCCTGGCTGGCGCGATATTCACCCTTCGAGCAATTCCGGGGCGAAAGCCTGCAAGGGCCGTCGGCCAAGCACTGGCTGGGCACCGACCGCCAGGCCCGGGACCTGTGGGCCCGGCTGGCCCACGGCTCGCGGACCATCTTATTCCTGGCTCCCCTGGCCGTAGCGGTGGCGCTGGTGGTGGGCGGCACATTGGGGGTCATCGCCGGTTATTACGGCGGCCTGATCGACGAGATCACCATGCGCGCCCTGGACGCGCTGATGGCCTTCCCCTCCATCCTGCTCTACCTGGTGATCATCGCCGCCCTGGGGCCATCGGCCACGAACGTGGTCCTGGCCATCACCATCGCCGGCGCGCCGGGCATCGCCCGCCTGGTCCGCAGCCTGACCCTGGACATTAAAACCCGCGATTACGTGGCCGCGGCTGAAACGCGGGGCGAAAGCGCCTGGTACATTATGTACGTCGAGATTTTGCCCAACGCCCGCGGCCCCATTTTGATCGATGCCACCCTGCGGGTTGGCTACGCCGTCTTCTCCATCGGCACCCTGGGCTTTCTGGGCCTGGGCCTGCCCCCGCCCTCGCCCGACTGGGGCAGCATCGTCAACGCCGGGCGAACCTTTATCCAAAGCGGCCATCCCTGGGATGCGCTGTGGGCCTCGGTGGCTATTGCCATGGTCGTGGTCGGCCTGAACCTGCTGGCCGACGGCCTGAACGAAGAGTCCCAACGCTACCGGTAATGACCCGCGCCCGGCCTCAAGCCACTCGAGGCAATACGCAACACGCACCAAGGAAAAGTTTCTATGGACCGAACCTCTGGCAAGAAAGACCAACCCCCCGTGGTCAGGGTCGAAAACCTGGCCATTGCCTACGAAACGCGCTTCGGCGACGTGATCGCCGTCCGCGATGTGACCTTCGACATCCACCGGGGCCAGACGCTGGGCATCGTCGGCGAGTCAGGTTGCGGCAAGAGCACCCTGGCCTACGGCCTGGTCAATTACCTGGGCAAGAACGGCAAGATCATCCGGGGCAATATCTATTTCCAAGGCCAGTCGATGATCGGGCGCAATGAGGAGGAACTGCGCAAGCTGCGCGGCGACCAGGTGGCGATGGTTTTCCAGGACCCGATGACTTCCCTCAACCCGGTGCTGCGCATCGGGGAGCAGATGGCGGAGGTGCTGACCGTACATCGCGGCATCTCCGAGGAAGAGGCCAGGGAGCGCTGCGTGCAAATGCTGGCCCGGGTGCATATGCCCGACCCGGCCAGGGTGATGGAACGCTTCCCGCACCAGATTTCGGGCGGCCAGCAGCAGCGGGTGGTCATCGCAATGGCTATGCTCAACAACCCGGCCCTGCTGCTGATGGACGAGCCGACGACGGCCCTGGACGTCACCGTTGAGGCCACCGTTCTGGATTTGGTGAACGATCTGCGGCGCGATTTTGACACGGCCATCTTGCTGATCAGCCACAACATGGGCATCATCGCCAGGGTCAGCGAGCGGGTGGGGGTCATGTACGCCGGCGAACTGGTCGAGCTGGCCTCCGTCGAGGAAATTTTCGCCAACCCGCGCCACCCCTACACCCAGGGCCTGATCCGCTGCCTGCCAAAACTGGGGCGCAGCAAGGAGAGCAGCGTTCTTTACCCTATTCGAGGCCGGGTTCCTTCGCCAGCCAACCTGCCGCCCGGCTGCCTGTTCGAGCCGCGCTGCGACTACGCCCGCGACGCCTGCCGGGGCGAACGGCCGGCGCTGCGCCATCTGGCGCGAGAGCACGTCACCCGCTGCCTCTTCTCCGAAGAGATCAATCCCGCTGAATGGACCCCGCCGCCCGACCTGGTGCCCATCATGGGCGAGGCAGCCGAGACGGCCCAGGATGACGAGATGCTTTTGAAGATGGAAGACTTGCAGACCTTTTACGACCATCCCAGCAGCTCCCCCCTGAGCATCGTTGGCCTGGGCCAAAAGGAGTACGTCAAAGCTGTAGACGGCGTCAGCCTGGACGTCATCCGGGGCAAGACGCTGGGCGTCGTCGGCGAGTCCGGGTGTGGCAAGAGCACCCTGATCAAAACGATCATCGGCCTGGAGGAGAAAACGAGGGGCAGCGTTCAATTTATGGGCTTCGACATCGGCAACAAAGTCAAGAAGCGAGACCTGTTCCTGATCCGGGAATTGCAAATGGTCTTCCAGAACCCCGAATCGACGATGAACCCGACCTACACCGTCGGCCAGCAGATCGAGCGGCCCTTGCGGCGCTTCAAGGTCGTGCCCAAGAGCCAGATCCGCGAGGAGGTGGTGCGCCTGTTGCGGGCGGTCAAGCTGGATGAGTTTTACTACGACCGCCTGCCGCGCCAGTTGAGCGGCGGCGAGAAGCAGCGGGTCGGCATCGCCCGGGCCCTGGCCGGCCGGCCCGACCTGGTCTTGTGCGATGAGCCGGTCTCGGCCCTGGACGTTTCGGTTCAGGCGGCGGTCCTCAACCTGCTGCTGGAGATCCAGAAAGAATTTGGGACGACGATGATGTTCATCGCCCACGACCTGAGCGTGGTCCGTTTCTTCTCGGACGCCATCGCCGTGATGTACCTGGGGCAAGTGATGGAGATCGGGCCGGCCGAGGCCATCTACGCCCCGCCCTACCACCCCTACAGCGAAGCCTTGCTATCAGCCGTGCCCATTCCCGATCCGCAGGTGAAGCAGCAACGGGTGCGGCTGGAAGGGTCGGTGCCCAGCCCGCTCAATCCGCCCAGCGGCTGCCGCTTCCACACCCGCTGCCCGCGCCGCAGTCTGCTGCCCGACGGCGGCCAGATTTGTGAAACCGAGGTTCCGCCCTGGCGCGATGCCGGCGACGGCCATCGCATCTTCTGCCACATCCCCCTCGGACAACTGAGGGAGCTTGAACCGGTCATCCACGCCCCGGCCTAGGCCAGAGACGAGAGGGAGAACGCTCAAATGCTGGTAAAACAATATATGACCCGACATCCCATAATGATCGAGCCCCACAAGCGGATTTTTGAAGCCCAGCAGATTATGACCGAAAACAAGATGCGCCACCTGCCCGTCGTTGGCGCGGGCAAACGGCTGCGGGGGCTCATCACCCGCCAGCGCCTGTCGATCCCCCCGGAGCGGCTGGGCAGCCTGGACGTGTGGGAAATCACCCGCTACCTGGCAGACCTGACGGTGGACAAGGTTATGGTCAAAGGCCCGGACCTGTATACCATCGATCCCGACTCCACTCTGGAAGAGGCGGCCGAGATCATGATCCGCCACCGCATCGGCGCGCTGCCGGTGGTGGAGGAGGACATCGTTGTCGGCATCATCAGCGAAACCGATTTGCTGATCGAGCTGCAAAACCTGCTGGGCGCCAGCGAACCCGGCTGGCGCATCACCGTGCGCGTGCCCGATCAGCGCGGCGAGTATTCCAAACTGACCGAGGCAATCCTGGAGCAGGGCGGGGAGATTATGACGATGGGCGGCGTCCGAGCGCCCAAGGCCACGGGCTATTGGGACATTGTGATCAAGGTTCGGGGCTGCGAGCGGGAGGTGCTGGAGTCGGCCCTGACCGGCATCGAGGGCCAGCAGCTTATTGATTTGCGGGAAACGAGCGTCTACCAGGCCGGGGCCGAACCTGCCTAACGAAACTGCAACGACAACGACCGCTCGACAAAGACCATTTGATCGACCGGCGTGCTGCACACCATCGCGCTCATGTGGCGCTCAAGCACCAGCCAGCGTTTGGTCCCTTCGATCAGGGTGCAACCGCCCTGGGCGCTGACCACGTCCCGCAGATCAAATTTGGCGGAGTACCACTGGTAGACCGTCACGAAATCATCCGGAGTCCGATACGAGGTATCCCGGCGATAGTGGAAGCTTTGCGAGCCGGTGTACAGACTATGGTCCGAGACCTGCAACGCGCCGGGGTAGTAGGCTACCCGGCGTTCCCGGATGAGGAGCAGGGTCAGGCCCAGCCCGGCCAGCAACACGGCGATCAGCAGGAGCAGGCCCAGGCCAAACATCAGACGTTGCTGGTGGGTATATGCGGGCAATGCAGACATCCCTATCCAAACCCAGTAGATCCAAATTCGAGCCCGTAAATGTAGGTCAAACTGTTAGTCTGACCCGCACAAACTAACAGTTTGTGCTACAAATTGGAACTACCGAAACCAGACCATTAACGATAACGCAAAGTTGTCGAACGCTGGACGAACATCATCCGGTCCAGGGGGGTATCGCACACCAAGACCGCCGTGTTGCGCACGATCACAAACCAGCGCGAGGAGCCTTCCAGGAGGACGCAGTTGCTGTTGGCCCGCCGCTCCGGGCCGAGTTTGAATCCGCTTGAGTACCAGTTATAAACGCGCGGGAAATCATCGGAGGTTCGATAGGTGGCGTCCCAGCGGATAAAAAACTGGGGAAAGGTCTCGTAGACGTTGTGTTCGGATACCAACAACGCGCCCGGATAATGATCGGCCTGCCGGTCCTGAATGACCAACAACGCCAGCAGGATGCCGGCCAGGACAATAAAGACCAGAACCACCAGCCCCACTCCAAGCATCAAACGTTGACTGCCCATCCGCGCGTCCATAAGGGGATTATAGCCTGAGAGCGGAGCATTTCCAAGCATAGGAGGATGTATCTTTGCTGATTGAAATCGGCGCGCCGGCCAGCCTGCCCCTGGGTCTGGTCAGGCTGGATGGCGACGCCGGGCCCCAAACCTGTCTGCTAGGGATCACCCTGCAACACCCGCCGCTGCAACTGGCGGCCCAGGCAGGACGAGAGATATTGATCGCCGGCCCTCGGGCCGACAAAGTCTGGGTGCAGGCCCAACGCTTCCTGGCGCACCACCGGCTCGGGGCCGGCGTCGAGGTGTTGATCGAGTTGGCGATCCCGGCCTTTATGGGGCTATCGTCGGAAACGATGCTCAGCCTGAGCATCGCCCAGGCGGCGGCCTGGAGCAACGGCCTGCCCTTCGAAAGCGGGCCGGACCTGGCCCGGGGGCTTGGCCTCGGGCCTGAGCACGCGTTGCAGGTTTGGGGTTTCGACGGAGGCGGCCTGCTACTGGTCGATACGGAGACCGGACCGGACGGCATCCCCGCCCTACGCCGCCGCCGGGAGATCGCCCACAAGGAAAAAGATGCCTGGGCCTTCGTTTTTCTGTTGCCGCGCGCCCCGGACGGCACGCCGGAAACGCTGGGGGCGGACCGGCTGCGAGCCTTGTTGCAGGCCGGCCCTCATCTGAGCGGCGAGGGCGGCCGGATCGTAACGGAGGAACTGTGGCCGGCGGTGGAAAACGATGACATCGCCGCCTTTGGCCGGAGCCTGCTCACCCTGCAAGCTCTGAACCGGGCGGCGCTGGCCCAGGCCGGGTCACCGCAGGAAATCCGCGATGAATCGCAGGCCCTCCTGGAACTGATGCGGGACAACGGCGCAGTGGCCTGGGGGCAGAGCCTGACCGGCTTTGGCCTGTACGCCCTGGTCCGGGGCGCGAAGGCCAGCGTTGACCTCAGAAAGAAACTGCGGGACCGCGTCGGCTTCTTCGGCGGCACGGTGATGGCCACCATCACCGACAACGACGGGGCGCAGCACGTGATCAAAGATGAAAGCCTGGATGACAGAAGACACACCCCCATCCGCCCCAGATCGTAGCCAGGGTAACGGCCCGTGGCCCTCGCTGCGCCTCTTCCCCGACGGCGCCCACCTCGACGAGGGCGGCCGGCTCTGGCTGGGTGGCTGCTCCGCCGCCGCCCTGGCCGGGGAGTTTGGCACCCCGCTCTACGTTTTCGATGAGAGCACGCTCCGCGCCCGCTGCCGGGAATATCGCCGGGCGCTGCAAAACCATTACCCCGGCCCGGCCGCGGTTAGCTACGCCGGCAAGGCCGGCCTGAACCTGACGCTGGCCCGGCTTTTCGAGGCGGAGGGGTTGGGCCTCGACGTCGTCTCCGGCGGCGAATTATACGTGGCCCGCCGGGCCGGTTTCCCTGCCGGACGCATCCACTTCCACGGCAACAACAAATCGGCCGGTGAACTCGGCCAGGCCCTCGAGGCGGGCGTGGGCCGGATCGTCGTCGATAACTTCGATGAACTGGCGCTGCTCGAATCATTGCTGGCCGAAGGCCGTTTCTCGCGGACCGGGCCGGCGAAAATCTGGCTGCGCCTTTCCCCCGGCGTCGATGCCCACACCCACGCCTACCGCAAAACCGGCCTGCTCGACTCGAAGTTCGGCTTTCCGCTTTCGACCGGGGACGCGGAGCGCGCCCTGCAACGCGCCATCGACAGCTCCCACCTGGAACCGGTCGGGATCCACGCCCACATCGGCTCACAAATCGACCAGACGGACCCGTTCGCCGCCGCCGTCGAGAAGCTGATCGGCTTCGTGGCCGCCGTGCGCGACGCCCGCAGCATCTCGCTACGCGAAGTCAGCCCCGGCGGGGGCTGGGGCGTCGCCAACCCGGACCGGCCCGACCTCCCGCCCATCGCCGCCTACGTGCAGGCCCTGGCCGAGGCCGTTGTCGGCGCCTGCCGCCGCCGCAATCTGGACCCGCCGCTGCTGGTTTTGGAGCCGGGTCGCTCCATTACCGCGCCGGCCGGCGTGGCCCTGTACCGCGCCGGGGCGCGCAAGGAGATTCCGGGCGTGCGGACCTATGTCTCGGTTGACGGCGGCCTGGCCGACAACATCCGCCCCGCCCTGTACGGAGCGCGCTACACGGCCCTGGCCGTCGGCAAGCCGGCGGCCTCCCCCGGGGAACGGGTGACCATCGCCGGCAAATACTGCGAATCCGGTGACATTTTGATCCGGGACATCGAGCTGCCGCGCCTGGCCCCCGGCGATCTGCTGGCCGTGCCGATGGCCGGGGCCTACTGCCTGGCGATGAGCAGCAACTACAACCTGGCTCTGCGCCCGGCCGTGGTCATGGTTGGCAACGGCCAGGCCCGGCTGGTCCAACGCCGCGAGACCTACCAGGACTTGATCGCGCGCGATATTGACGAATAGTGATAAATGTCACGAGATGATCTAACAAATGTCACTACGCAATCTGTCCCAGGTCCGGTATATTTATAACGGTTACGTAACTACTCAGGCCAGAGACCCCAGGCCGGGTAACTGGGTATTTGGTATTGGTTATTAGCGATAATCGCCAGTAACCAATACCGAATATCCAAGGATGAAATACCGGATACAGGTATGGCTGAGTAGTTACACGGCTACTTTTGAAGCCAGCCACTCCCAGAACCCCATCCCGTTACGCAAGGAGGATTTCATGTCTGCGCAAATTATCAGCGGCAAAGAGATCGCTGCCACCATCCGGGGCGAGATCAAGGCCGAAGTGGAGGAAATGCAGGCCAGCTACGGCAAAGTACCCGGCCTGGCCACCGCCCTGGTCGGCAGCCGGAAAGATTCGCAAACGTACGTGCGTATGAAAAAGCGGGCCTGCGCCGAGGTGGGGATTACCTCGTTCGGGCACGACCTGCCGGAGGACGTCAGCCAGGAGGAATTGCTCGAGATCGTCCGGGAACTGAACGCCAACCCCGACGTGCACGGCATTCTGGTCCAACTGCCCCTGCCCGGCCACATCGATGAGGAAGAAATTTTAAGGGCGATCAGCCTGGAAAAAGACGTCGATGGCTTTCACCCGCTCAACATCGGGCGGCTGTCGATGAAGCGGCGCGAACCGTTGTTTGTGCCCTGCACCCCGAAGGGCTGCATCGAATTGCTTAACCGGACAGGCGTGGAAATCGAGGGCAAGCGGGCCGTGGTCCTGGGCCGGAGCAATATCGTTGGCCTACCGGTGGCCATGCTGCTGTTGCACCGCAACGCCACGCTGACCATCTGCCACTCCCGCACGAAAAACCTGCCGGACGTGGTCCGCCAGGCCGACATCCTGATCGCCGCCGTGGGCCGGGCCGAGATGGTGCGCGGCGACTGGATCAAGCCGGGCGCGGTGGTGATCGATGTCGGCGTCAACGCCGTCGATGACGCGACCCGCGAAAAGGGCTACCGGCTGGTCGGCGATGTGGCCTTCGATGAAGCCAGGGAGGTGGCCTCGGCCATCACGCCGGTGCCGGGCGGCGTCGGCCCGATGACGATTGCCATGTTGCTGCGCAACACCCTCGATTCGGCCAAGCGCACGGTGGGCATGGCCTGAGCGGGGGATTGGGGATTGGTTACTGGTTAGTCGGGTAATCGGGTACTGGGTATTGGTTATTGGCGATAATCACCAGTAACCAATACCTAATATCCAAGGATAAAACACTGGATACAGGTATGGCTGAGTAGTTACGCAATATCCATATTCTACCAGAGGGGAATCGTTATGAGCTATATGGCCCGCCGCGTGGAAAACTTCGGGACCACCATCTTTTTTGAAATGACCCGCCTGGCCAACCAACACCGGGCGATCAATTTGGGGCAGGGCTTTCCCGACTTCCCGGCCCCCGACTTCGTCAAGCAGGCCGCAACCCAGGCCATCCGGGCCGACATCAACCAGTACGCCCCCGGCAACGGGCGACCCCGGCTGCGGGGGGCCATTGCCCGTAAGATGGCCGAACACTACGGCCTGACGGTAGACCCCGACACCGAGATCACCATCACCCACGGCGCGACGGAGGCCATCTTCGCCGCTATTCTGGGCCTGGTCAACCCCGGCGAGGAGGTAATCGTCTTTGAACCGTTCTACGACTCCTACGTCCCCTCGATAGAGATTGCCGGAGGGATTCCGCGTTACTACACCCTGCGCCCGCCCGGCTGGTCGATTGACGCCGAGGCGCTGGCGGCTCTGTTCTCCGACAAAACCAAGCTGATCATCATCAACACGCCCCACAATCCCACCGGCAAGGTGTACAGCGAGCGGGAGTTGGGCCTCATCGCCGAACTCTGCCGGGCGCACGACGTCATCGCCCTGACCGACGAGGTCTACGAGCACATCATTTTCGACGGGCAACGGCAGCGACCGCTGGCCACTCTGCCCGGTATGGCCGGGCGGACGGTCACCGTTTCCAGCCTGGGCAAAACGTTCAGCGTGACCGGCTGGAAAGTGGGCTGGACGGTCGCCGCGCCCGAACTGAACCAGGCCATCTTTCGCGGGCACCAGTTCATCGTTTACTCCGGGGCGGCCCCGCTGCAAGAGGCGGCGGCCATAGCCCTGGAAACGGCCAGCGATTACTACGCCGAATTGGCGACGATGTACCAGACCCGGCGGGACTTCCTGGCCGCAGCCTTGAGCCAGGCCGGCCTCAAACCGATTCCCCCCCAGGGAACCTACTTCATTATGGTCGACATCGGCGATTTGGGATTCCCCGATGACGTGGCCTTCTGCCGCTACCTGACCACCGAGGTCGGCGTGGCGGCCATTCCCCCCAGCGCTTTTTACCACAACCCCGCCGACGGCGCAAGGCTGGCCCGCTTTGCCTTTTGCAAAACCCAGGAGATGCTGGAAGCGGCGGCGGAGCGGTTGTTGAAATTGCGGTAAAGATTTTTACTGGCCGGCTTTTAGCGCCCCTGAAAAACCGGCGCGCGTTTCTCCTTGAAGGCAGACACACCCTCGCCGAAATCGTAGCTCTCCGCAGCCAACTGTTGCAGATGAGCCTCGTATTCAATGGCCTCCGGCAGATCAACGGCCAGCGCCCGGTTCATAGCCCGCTTCGTCAGGCCGAGGGCGTAACTTGGCCGCTGGGCCAGTTTTTCGGCCCAGGCCTGGGCCTCGGCCAGCAGCAAGCCGGCGGGCACGACCCGGTTGGACAGGCCCAATTCCAGGCAGCGGGCCGCCGGAATGCGCTCCCCCTCGATTATCCCCCTCCGACAACACTTCCGCTAAAAAAGCCCGGATCGGGGGCACGACCGGCGGATCGTCGTGCAAAACCATCGTGAAGTGGTTCACGTCCGGCAGATCGACGCGCCGGCAGCTCGGAATCCAGGCCACGATGGCCGTCGCCTCGCTCTCTGAAAAAATGTGGCCCCGGTCGCCCAGCAACCCCTGCTCCGGACGGATGAAGAGCGTTGGACAGCGCATCGCCGGAAAGTGCAGGCACATGCTGTACAAAAAGTGAACGTCCAGGTCGTGCTCGATGGCCTGCGCCGAGGCTTTGCAGCGCACAGCTCCCTCCGGCAAGATTTCGACGTCCTGGCGAAAGTAGCGCTCGAGGGCCGCGCTCCAGGGCTGGAAGTAGGGCACGGCCCGCATGGCCGCCAGGTATGCCTCCAGCGACCGATAGACCTGGCCCAACTGCCGCACCGCCGGGTACATCGCCTCGAGCATCGTTTCGGTCGGATCGGCCCCCCCGTCGAGCAGGACCGCAGCCCGCACCCGGTCGGGCCGGATCGAAGCCAGGTAGACCCCAACCGTGGCCCCAAACGAATGCCCGATCAGGGCGAAGGAGTCGATCCCCAGCGCCTCGGCGAAGGCCAGGATGTCCCGGGCGTGGTAGGCGAAGCCGTAGCCGGTGGGCGGCTTGTCGCTATCGCCGCGCCCCCGCAGATCGAGGGCGTAGACCCGGTATTCCGGGGCCAGCCTGGCGGCGATGTTGCTGAACCCCCCCTTGTGCCCGGTCAGACTCGACAGACAAATGAGTGGCCCTTTGTCGCCGGGCCACTCATCGTAGCTCATCCCAAAACCGTTAAGCTGAATCTTGGAGGTGACCGGCGCTCCGGCCTCCGCTGGTCGATCCGGCATAAAACGTAGCTCCAACCCAGGCTGAGGTCCCGCCCCTTAGACCCGGTCTGAAAAGTCGGATTTCAGGTGACCGGCACTTAAAAACGTTCAAACCCGGGATAGAATAGGGCCGAATTTCACGAATTTCACCGCAAAAGTGCCGGTCACCTTGCCCCGTCAAACGCTTTTCAGACAGCCTCTTAGACCCCGATCTCATCGGCTACCCAGGCCAGTTGCAGGCTTTCGAGTTTTTGACGGGTGGGCAGGCCGTCCTCGCTCCAGCCGGCCTGCTGGTAGTAGGTTCGCAGGCCGAACTCGAACTCCTCCTCGGTCACCGCTTTGCCGTCGGAGCGACCGCCTTCTAGCGGTTTGAACAGGCGCTTGGGCAGCGTATCACTCTCGCGGGCGATGCCCTCACGGGCGTTGAAGGCGCGCAGCAGGTTCAGGCGGCGCTCCCCGGCGGCCAGCAGGTCGTCCATCGAAAAGTCCCAGCCCGTGACCGCGTTCCAGGTAGCCAGGGTATCCTCCGGGCCGTAGAGCTGCCAGCTCGGCCCGAAGACGAACTGGCACAGCGCGGCGCTGTCCATAAAACTGTAAATCATTTGCGTGCGCAGGGCAAACCTGACCTTCTCCTCGTTCATGGCGTACTTGTTCTGGGGATCGGTCAGGCCGATGCTGGCCAGCCAGCCCAGGCTCTGCTCGCCTGACCGGGGCGTGTAACCGGTGTCGTGCTCGCTGCTCTGGTGATCGGCCCCAAAGGGGTTGACGGCGTAAATCAGGGCCAGGCTCTTTTTGACCTGCGGCATATGGGCCGGAAGCTCGTTGCCCTTGACCGTCATAGCGTAATCTTCCGCGCCCCGCCCGATCTTTTCCGCCGCCAGGCGGGAGCCTTCCGCCAGGACATCGCCGAAGCCCTCGCGATTCAGGGTCTTTTCCAGCATCGTCAGCATCGCCTCGGCGTTGCCAAAGCGCAACTCGATGCCGTCAGTGTCTTCGGGGGAGATGATCTCCTCCTCGAAGCACTCCATAGCGAAACTCAAGGTGGCCCCCGCCGAGATCGTGTCCACGCCGTACTGGTTGCACATCTGGTTGGCCAGAGACACCGCCGGCAGGTCGTCGATGCCGCAGTAGGAGCCGAAGGTGGCGATGGTCTCGTACTCCGGCCCGCCGTAACGCTTCTCGACGGGCCGCTCGCGCCATTCGGCCTCGACCACGCGCTTGCAGCGCACGATGCAGGCGTAGCAAGTGTCGCGGCCCAGTTTGTCCTGCTTGTCCTCCGCCGCGCCGCGCAGCAGCTCGTCGTACAGCTTCTCACCGGTGATGTTCTCGCTGCCGTCAAACACGCCCGTCCGGTAATTAAAGGTCGGCAGGCCCCCGGAGGCGTTCTGGTAGGCCACGATGCCCGCCGTCCCGTAACGGCCGAAACTCTCCATATCGCTGCCGGGGAGCGACTTGGCGCCGCTCTTGGTGCGGTCCATCAAGGCCGCGCTATCGAAGGCGGTCGGGCGCTGGCGGCCCCGGACGGCAATCGCCTTCAGGTTCTTGCTGCCCATGACCGCGCCCATCCCGGTCCGGCCAAAGGCGCGGTTGCTCATATTGATGATGGCCGCGAAACGCACCAACTTCTCACCCGCCGGGCCGATTTGGGCCACCTCGATCTTCGAGTCGCCCAATTCATCCTTGATGCCGGCTTCGGCCTCGCCGGTTTTGAGGCCCCACAAATGCCCGGCGTCCCGCAGCTCGTACTCGCCGTCGTGGACCCACAGGTAGACCGGTTTTGGCGATTTGCCGCGAATAACGACCGCATCGAACCCGGCAAATTTCAGCTCGGCCGGCCAGAACCCGCCCGCCTGAGAGTCGCCCACGGCCCCGGTCAACGGCGACTTGGCCACGGCGGTGCAGCGGCTCTGGCCCGAAATCGAGAGGCCGGTGGGTGCGCTCAGGGCCAGGGTCAGCACATTGTCCGGCCCCAGCGGATCGACCCCCGGCTCGGTGAATTTGAAGAGGTAATAAAGGCCCAGCGCGCTGCCGCCAATGTAGATTTTGTAGAACGCTTCCGGCGGCGTTTCGACTTCGAAGGTGCCGCTGGTCAGGTCAACGTGTAAAATCTTGCCTGTGTAACCGTGTAACACCGTGAACCTCCGTAGATGTAGAGATTGGAGATGGGGGGATGGGGGGATTGGGAGATGGGGAGATTGGAGATCAAAGTGCCTCAAGTTCCAATCTCCACTCCCCTAATCTCCTAATCTCCTGATCCCCCAATCCCCTAATCTCCTAACCTCCTGACCTCCTGATCTCCTAATCTCCAATCCCTAATCCCCAATATCTTCATTCGAGGGATACCGCGCCGCGCGTTTGCCGCGCAGACCCTCGACGCCGGCCAGCAGGTCCTCGTAGAAAAAGCCCATCATTTCCAGGGCCAGGGAGTGATCGAAGATAGGCCCGGCCTGCAACAGCCATTGGTTGAGGGCGCGTTTGGTGAACTTGATGGCGTAGCGCGGCCCCGTGGCCAGCCCGGTGGCGACCTCCATCGCTTTGTCAAATACCTGCTCGTCCGGCACGCTGAGACTGACCAGGCCGATGCGCTCAGCCTCCTTGCCGGTCACAAAATCGCCGGTCAGCAAATAATACTTGGCTCTGGCCATCCCGCACAGCAGGGGCCAGACGATGGCCGCGTGATCGCCGGCGGCGACGCCCATCCGCACGTGACCGTCGGCCAGGCGGGCGTTCTCGGCGGCGATGCTGATGTCGGCCAGCAGAGCCACCACCAGCCCCGCCCCGACGGCCGGGCCGTTGATGGCCGATACGATCGGCTTCTGGCAGCGGAGTATATTGTAGACCAGATCGCGGGCCTCGTCCAAAATCCGGGCAATCTCCTCGAAATCCCGGTAGGCCTTCTCGACCAGGCCGTAATCGCCGCCGGCCGAGAAGGCCCGCCCCGCCCCGGTGACGACCGCCACTCGCACCTCCGGGTCGCGGTCGATGGTGTCCCAGACCTGGACCAGCTCGGTGTGCAGGCGGGCGTTGGTGGCGTTCAGCATCTCGGGCCGGTTGAGGGTCAGCAACAAGATGCCGTGCGGGCGGCGCTCGAAAAGAAGGTGCTGGTAGTCGGAATAGTCCATAGCCACTCCTTGGGAGAATTGAATTCAAGCGGGGGAATTATACCCGATTGCGCGGAAAAATTCACCTTTCCGAGCCGACACGGCTTCAAAAACCGGGCGGTAGGAGGGCCGGCTCCGCCGGCGGCACCAGGCCGAAAAAGGTCATCAGGACCATAATGAGGAGGCAAACCATCAGTACAACCCCGAAAATCGCGCAGCCCCTGGTCAACCAGCTTCCTTTCTGCTCCGGCCTGGTCATAGCCCTACTCCTGATCGTTACGATATCGACACGGGCATATTGTATCATCAATCCCAGGTTTCACAATTTCTTCGAGCGAAGAGAGCAGCCTGCCGGGCGGGACCTCGGTCCTCTTCAAGGCCAGGGCTTGCAGCGGGGCCGGC
>JBHHXL010000066.1:0-15854 GCA_046757065.1 Anaerolineae bacterium | reverse complement strand
CCAAACAGATTGATACGATGAGCCGCTGTGGATCGATCTGGCATCCAGCCCGGTCAACCAGCTTAATGGGGGAAGCGCGACTATGACCAAAGCCAACGACCACGAGGCCATCGAAACCCAGGAATGGCTCGATTCCCTGGACTACGTACTGCACCACGGCGGGCCGGAGCGCGTCCAGCGCCTGCTGCGCGAGTTGGAATCGCACGCCTACGAGGCCGGGGTGCGCACGCCCTTCTCGGCCAACACGCCCTACATCAACACCATCCCCGCCGACCGGGAACCGCCCTACCCCGGCAGCCGCGAGATCGAGCGGCGCATCAAAAGCCTGATCCGCTGGAACGCGATGTCGATGGTCGTGCGCGCCAACCGCGAGGAGGACGGCATCGGCGGCCACATTTCGACCTACGCCTCGGCGGCTACCCTCTACGAGGTCGGCTTTAACCACTTCTTCCGGGCCCGGGGCGACAACTACGACGGCGACATCATCTACTTCCAGGGCCACGCCTCGCCGGGCATCTACGCCCGGGCCTTCCTGGAAGGCCGCCTGACCCGGCAGGACCTGGCCAACTTCCGGCGCGAGTTGCGGCCGGAGGGCGGCCTGTCATCCTACCCCCACCCCTGGCTGATGCCCCACTTCTGGCAATTCCCCACCGTCTCGATGGGCCTGGGTCCGATTATGGCCATCTACCAGGCCCGCTTCAGCCGCTACCTGGAGGACCGGGGCTTCAAACGGGACACGGGGGCCAGGGTCTGGGCCTTTTTGGGCGACGGCGAAACCGACGAGCCGGAAGCCCTGGGCGCGATCACCCTGGCCGCCCGCGAAAAGCTGGACAACCTGATCTTCGTCGTCAACTGCAACCTGCAACGGCTCGACGGCCCCGTGCGCGGCAACGGCAGCATCATCCAGGAATTGGAGCGGATTTTCCGGGGGGCCGGCTGGAACGTGATCAAGGTCATTTGGGGGGTGGATTGGGACCCGTTGCTGGAGAAAGACCGGGAAGGGCTGCTGGTCAAGCGCATGGGCGAGGTCGTGGACGGCGAGTACCAGAAATACACCGTCGAAGGCGGCGATTACATTCGGCGGCACTTCTTCGGGGCCCACCCCAAACTGCTAGAGATGGTCCAGCACCTGTCCGACGAGCAACTGAGCAAGCTGCGCCTGGGCGGGCACGACCCGAAGAAGGTCTACGCCGCCTACAAAGCGGCGGTCGAGCACCGGGGGTCGCCGACGGTCATCCTGGCCCGCACCATCAAAGGCTACGGGCTGGGCGAGGCGGGCGAGGGCAAGAACATCACCCACCAGCAGAAGAAGCTGAACGAGGACGAGCTGCGCGGCTTCCGCACCCGCTTTGGCATCCCCATCTCCGACGAGGACGTGGCCGAGGCCCCCTTCTACCGCCCGCCCGAAAGCAGCCCGGAAATGGTCTACCTGCACGAGCGCCGGCGCGCGCTGGGCGGCTATCTGCCGGGCCGCATCGTCAACCTCAAGTCGCTGCCCACCCCGGCCGAGGAGCTGTTCGAGGAATTCCAGCGGGGCACCGCCGGGCGGGAGGTGTCCACCACGATGGTCTTCGTCCGCATCCTGGCCAAACTGCTGCGCCACCCGGATTTGGGCAAGCTGATCGTGCCCATCGTCCCCGACGAAGCGCGGACGTTCGGCATGGAGGCCCTCTTCCGGCAGGTCGGCATCTACGCCCACACCGGGCAGCTCTACGAGCCGGTCGACGCCGATAGCCTGCTCTATTACAAAGAGGCCACCGACGGCCAGATTTTGGAAGAAGGCATCACCGAGGCCGGCTCGATGGCCTCCTTCATCGCCGCCGGCAGCGCCTACGCCACCTACGGGATCAATATGATCCCCTTCTTCGTCTACTACTCGATGTTCGGCCTGCAGCGCATCGGCGACCTGATCTGGGCGGCGGGCGATATGCGCTGTCGTGGCTTTCTGATCGGGGCTACGTCGGGCCGGACCACGCTGGCCGGCGAGGGCTTGCAGCACCAGGACGGCCACAGCCATCTGCTGGCCTACCCTCTGCCCAACCTGGTTACCTACGACCCGGCCTTCGCCTACGAGCTGGCGGTCATCATCCGCGAGGGCATCTCTCGCATGTACACCCAGCAAGAGGATGTCTTTTATTACCTGACCATCGGCAACGAGAATTACACCATGCCCCCAATGCCCGAGGCCGGCAACATCGAAGCGGGCATTTTGAAAGGGATGTACCGCTTTCGGGCCTCGGACAAGCCCAACGCCCGCTTCCAGGCCCAGCTTTTCGGCAGCGGGGCGATTATGAACGAGGTGCTGAAGGCCCAGCAACTGCTCGAAGACCGCTACGACGTGGCCGCCGACGTCTGGAGCGTGACCAGCTACAAGGAACTGCGCCGCGACGGGCTGGAGGTCGAGCGCTGGAATCTGCTCAATCCCGGCCAGGAACCCAAAATGCCCTACGTCACCCAATGCCTGGCCGACGCGCCGGGCGTCTTCGTGGCCGCCTCGGATTACGTCAAAACCCTGCCCGACTCCATCGCCCGCTGGTCGCCGCAGCCCCTCCATTCCCTGGGCACGGACGGCTTTGGCCGCAGCGACAGCCGCCGCGACCTGCGCGACTTCTTCGAGGTGGACGCCCGGTACATCGCCCTGGCCACGCTGTCCTCGCTGGCGCGGGAGGGGGAACTGGCCTTCGAGGACGTGGCCGAGGCGATGCACGATCTGGAGATCGACCCGGCCAAGCCGAACCCGATGGTTTCGTAAGCGATGGGGATGAGTTCCGGGCTCCTGAACGGGTTTATTTTCAGAAGAGGTCGTATTAAGGGCTTTAGCCCTTTCAGGCTGGAGGGCTGAAGCCCTCAATACTCCAGGAATTTTATTTCCAGAGGATGCAATCGTGGCAACCGAAATCAAACTGCCCGAACTGGGCGAAAACATCGAAAGCGGGATAGTGGTCAAGGTCCTGGTCTCCGTCGGGGAGACGGTGGCCGTGGACCAGCCCATCCTCGAGCTGGAGACGGACAAGGCCGTGGTCGAAGTGCCGGCCAGCGCCGGGGGTACGATCCAGGCCATCCACGTCCAGGAGGGCGCGGAGATTCAGGTCGGGCAGTTGATTTTGACGGTGGCCGAGGCTGGGGAAGCAACGCCCGCCGCCGGGGTCCAGCCCGAGGCCGCCCCCGCCCCGCCAGCCGAGCCGGAAGTTGAGCCCGCCCCCCCGCCGGAGCCGCCCCCGCCCCCACCCCCGCCGGCCCCCGCCCCGGCGGTCGCCCCCGCGCCGGAAAAGCGAGGGGCGCTGGTGCCTGCCGCGCCCTCGGTGCGCCGCTTCGCCCGCGAACTGGGGGTGGACATCGGCCTCGTGCCCGGCTCCGGGCCCGGCGGCCGGATTTCCAGGGAGGACGTGAAGGCTTTCGTCCGCCGCTCGAGCCGGGAGACGGACGGGGCCGCCCCCAGGCCCGAAGCGCCCGCCGTCCAGTTGCCCGATTTCAGCCGGTGGGGCCAGGTCGAGCGGGAGAAGATGAGCGGCGTGCGCCGGGCCACGGCCCGGCAGATGGGCCTGGCCTGGTCCACCATCCCCCACGTGACCCAGTTCGACCAGGCGGACATCACCGACCTGGAGACGCTGCGCAAACGCTACGCCCCCAAAGCCGAGGCCGCCGGCGGCAAGCTGACGGTGACGGCCATCCTGCTCAAGGTCGTCGCCGCCGCCTTGAAGGTCTTTCCCAAGTTCAACGCCAGCCTGGACCCGGCCAACAACGAGATCGTTTACAAAAAATATTACCACCTGGGGGTGGCCGTCGATACCGACCGCGGCCTGCTGGTGCCGGCCATCCGCGACGTAGACCGCAAGAACGTGATCGAGCTGGCCGTCGAGTTGGGCCAGGTCTCGAAAAAGGCCAGGGACCGCAAGCTGAGCCTGGAGGAGATGCAAGGCGCGACCTTCACCATCTCCAACCTGGGCGGGATCGGCGGCACCTATTTCACGCCCATCGTCAACCCGCCGGAGGTGGCCATCCTGGGGGTGTCGCGGGGGCGGGTGGAACCGGTCTTCAAAGACGGGCAATTCGAGCCGCGCCTGATGTTGCCCCTGTCGCTGTCCTACGACCACCGCCTGATCGACGGGGCCGACGCGGCCCGCTTTCTGCGCTGGGTGGCCGAGGCCCTGGAGCAACCCTTTTTGTTGGCTCTGGAAGGCTGAGGCGATTTTAGATTTTGGATTTTGGATTTTGGATTTCTCAAGATGACTGAAGCTACGAATTCAACCCAACTGGCCGTCATCGGCGGGGGGCCGGGGGGCTACGCCGCCGCCTTTTTAGCCGCCGACCTGGGAATGCAGGTCAGCCTGATCGACCTGGAGCCGGAGCCGGGCGGGGTGTGCCTCTACCGGGGCTGCATCCCCTCCAAGACGCTACTGCACGTGGCCCGGCTGCTGACGGAGTCGCGAGAGGCCGCCGGGTGGGGCATCGACTTCGCCGAACCGAAGATCGACCTGGACCGGCTGCGGGCCTGGAAGGAAAAGGTGGTCGGCCAGCTGACGGGCGGCCTGGGGCAGCTCTCGAAGCAGCGCCGGGTGAACTACATCCGGGGCCAGGCCAGTTTCCTGGACGCCAGGACGCTGGCCATTCGGAAGGTCGAGGGCGGCGAGGAAACGCTGGCCTTCGAGCAGGCCATCATCGCCACCGGCTCCCGGCCCGCCGCCCCGCCCGGCCTGGCCCTCGACTCGGAGCGGGTGCTGGACTCGACGGGCGCGCTGGAGCTGAAGGACATCCCCCAGACGCTGCTGGTGGTCGGCGGCGGCTACATCGGCCTCGAACTGGGCACGGTCTACGCCGCCCTGGGCAGCCAGGTGTCGGTGGTGGAGATGATGCCCGGCCTGCTGCCCGGCGCGGACCGTGACCTGGTGCGGGTCCTGGCCAAGTCGCTGCAAAAGCGGTTCCAGGCGATTATGCTCAAAACGACCGTGGCCGGGCTGGAGGAGACGGACGGCGGGGTCCGGGTCAGGTTGGAGGGAGAGGGGGCCGGGGAACCGGACCAGGTCTTTGACAGGGTGCTGGTCGCTGTTGGCCGCCAGCCGAACTCGCAAGGGTTGGGGCTGGAAAACACAAAAGTTGAAATCGACGAGCGCGGCTTCATCGTGGTCGACGAGCAGCGCCGCAGCGCCGAGCCGGCCATCTTCGCCATCGGCGACGTGGTTGGCGAGCCGATGCTGGCCCACAAAGCCAGCCACGAGGGGCGCGTGGCCGTCGAAGCCATCGCCGGGCAAAAGGTCGCCTTCGAGCCGCAGGCCATCCCGGCCGTGGTCTTCACCGACCCGGAGCTCGCCTGGTGCGGGCTGACCGAGACCCAGGCCAGGGCGGAGAAGCGCCCGGTCAAAGTGGCCCGTTTCCCCTGGGGGGCCTCCGGTCGGGCCACCACCCTGGGCCGCAGCGACGGCCTGACCAAGTTGATCATCGATCCGGAGGGCGAGCGGGTGCTGGGGGTCGGGCTGGCCGGGCCGGGCGCGGGCGAGCTGATCGCCGAGGGGGTGCTGGCCGTGGAAATGGCCGCCCTGGCCTCGGACCTGGAGTTGAGCATTCACCCCCATCCCACCCTGTCGGAAACGCTGATGGAGGCGGCCCAGGTCTTCTTTGGCCGGAGCACGCACGTCTATCGCAAGAGGTAACCTCGCGCCTATGCCCAACCGATCCCATCCGGGAGCTGCCCTCAGCCTGCTGCTGATCCTGGCCGTAGCCGCCCTCGCCTGCCGGGTGACGGTGGCCGTGGCTCCGACGCCGACGGCGACCGCCACCCTCACCCCCTCGCCGACGGCCACCGCCACCGCTACCGCCAGCCCAACCCCGGCCCCAACCGAGACCTCGACGCCGCCGCCGCCGACGGCCACTCCAACCGCGCCGCCCCCCGCCCCGTCACCGACGCCTCCCCCGCCGCCGACCGGGACCGCCACCCCGGCCCCGACGGCCACGCCGGTCGATACGCCCACGCCAGCGCCCCCGCCGCCCACCGAACCGCCCCCCCCACCGCCGGTCGATTTCGTCGTCCTCAGCCAGCGCCTGAAGCACAATGAGGAGAACGGCGGCTACAGCCCCAATGGTTCGCTGGAGAACGGCTACTGCGGCTACGACCACACCATCTTCATCTGGGTGCTGGATGTGGAGGGCAATCCCCTGGACGGCATCGTCTTGGGGGACACGTTCAACAACGTCGAGGTCGCCTCGGGGGACAAAGGGCCGGGCCACGCCAACATCCCCCTGCAAAACAACACGATGGAAATCCTGGTCAAGCGTCATATCGACGGTACGTCCTACACCAGCCAGGTTACCTTCCCCCTGACCGCCGCCGACGAGCTGATCCCGCCGCTGATCTACCAGGCCGCCGGCTTTTGCAACGATCCGGAGGAGTGCGCCTGGCGTCAGGCCAACAACCAGGGCTGCCGCGGCCACTTTTCCTACGAGGTCGTCTTCCAGAAGACGCATTGATGGGGTGCGTGTCAAGTGCTACGAAACACGTGGCACATGACACCTGACACGGGTCACGGTTTCTGAACCTTGCCCAATATCCTTGGCAAAGCCCGGCCCTTGAGGTACAATCTCCCCCTGAACGAGACCAAAGTAAATGGAGAAGCAACCTATGGCATCCACTGCCCCAACTGCCACCAACGTGATTGATGTAACCGACCAGACCTTCGCCACCGAGGTTCTGGAACGCTCGAAGACGGTGCCGGTCGTGGTCGACTTTTGGGCGGAATGGTGCGGCCCCTGCCGGGTGTTGGGTCCCGTGCTGGAAAAGCTGGCGGCCGAGTACCAGGGCGGATTCATTCTGGCTAAGGTCGATGTTGACCGCAACCGTGGCCTGGCGATGCAGTTCCAGGTGCAGGGCATTCCGGCCGTCAAGGCGTTTTACAACGGCCAGGTCGCCGGTGAATTTACCGGCGCGCTGCCCGAGCCGCAGGTGCGCAAATTCATCGAGGGGCTGGTTCCCTCGACGGCGGACCTGCTGGCCAAGCAGGGTTACGATTGGGAGATGAACGGCCAATTGGCGATGGCCGTGGAGAATTACCAGGCCGCTCTGGCCGAGAAGCCCGATCATTACCCGGCCATGATCGGGCTGGGGCGCACGCTGCTAAAGCAAGATAAGATTGACGAGGCCCTGGCGATTCTGGGCAAGGTTCCGGCCGGCGTGCCCGAACGCTCCGTGGCCGAGGCGCTGATCGCCACGGCCCAGTTTCAGTACCACGCCAACGGCCACGCCGAACCCGACCTGCGGGCCAAAATCGTGTCCGATCCGAACGATGTTGCCAGCCGCTACGCCCTGGCCAGCCTGTTGGCCGCCCAGCAACGCTACCCCGAAGCGCTGGAGGAGTTCCTGGAGGTGGTCCGGCGGGATCGACACTACAACGACGACGGCGCGCGCAAGGCGATGCTGGCTCTCTTCACCACCATCGGCGAGGAGCATGACCTGGCCAAAACCTTCCGGCGCAAACTGGCCAACGCTCTGTTTTGAGAGTTGGTTACTTCCGGACAACCCTGTCCAAGCCGGCGGCGCGTGGTTTCGGCCACGCGCCGCTTTGTTTCCGGCGGGATAGGCGACGGGGATGGCGCTGTCGTACAGGAATCAGAAAATTACCGGGGGTTAACCCATTCCTGATTGATGCGGAACAAGCCTTCCGGAACTTCATCGAGGGGTTCGATCAGGCGGGCCGTCAGCGAGAAATCCCCCCCCGGCCCGGCCAACTTCATCGCTGAAATGAGGCCGGTCTCGTCCTCCAGCCACAGGTCGAGGGTAGTTCCTTCCGGATAGATCAGACGCCAGCGATGGGCCGGGCCCGTCGGCAAGGACGCCTCCCCCAAGGCACGGACAGATCGTGGCTCCCGGGCTAAATGCGCGGAGATGATGAGCAAGGCGTCGGACAGCGGGGAGAAGCGAGCTTCCTCGGCCCCGACTTCGGTCACCCCGTCGGCAAAGCGGTTAAAGAGCCAGGCCGTCCGGCCGTCGCTGACCAGGGTTTCGCCCACCAGAGCCGGCGCGCCCGACTCCAGCATCTCGAAACGGCGGCGCGGGCCGGACAACCAGACCTCGACAGCCATTGGGCCGGCCAACGGCGCGCCGGGCCATTCCATCTCCCAAACCGCGTGCTGATCCCGCTGCCAGGCCGCGCGAAGCTCCGCCAGAACTACCTCCGGCGAAACGACATCGCTTCCGGGGCCGGCGCAACCACCGGTCCAGATCAGCCAGAAAACCAATATGTACAGGGATCGTAGCAAAGCGCTCATCACCTTAAAGTATACCTCAATGCCGATTTGGGGACCAACATCCCACTTGTAACGAAATTGGGGATATGGTATAATCCGTCCACACCGCTTTGGCGTAACGACCGGTCGATCCGCCAGGAGGACTCCTTATGATTGAGGTTAGCATTGACAGCGTTCGAGTGAGCTTGATGTCTCAGCACCGGGTGGTGGTTCTGAAAGAGACAGATGTGGAGCGGTATCTCCCCATTTGGATTGGGCCCTTCGAAGCCGAAGCGATTGCCATGCGTTTGCAGGGCATCGAGGCCGCCCGCCCGCTAACCCACGACCTTCTCAAAAACATGATCGACGAACTGGGCGCCCGCGTTTCCCACATTCTGGTGAGTGAGCTGCGCAACGAAACGTTTTACGCCCGCATCATCCTGGACTCGAACGGCACCAGCCTGGAGATCGATGCCCGCACCAGCGATGCCATCGCCCTGGCCGTGCGCGTCAATGCCCCGATCTTTGTCAACGAAGAGGTGATGGAAGCCGCCGGCGTTACGCCCGATGAAGAAGTCGAGAGCGATCTCGTGGGTGAAGAAAACGAAGGCGATCTGTCCGTCTTCCGCGAATTTGTTGACTCCCTTGACCTGGACGACTTAGAGACGGAATAAGCGGCTGTCCAGAAATAACTTGGCGTTTTTGCAGGATGTTTCTTGGGAAAAAGCGAGAAGTTATTCACGGACAGTTACTAAGTCATCCCCTCGCCTAAACTACTACGATCAATCTGGCAATAAAGCGCTGCGCCAGGCGAACGGGCGCGCTATTTTTTTGACGAAAGCGCCGGCGTGTGTTATAGTTCTGTCACAGAACAAATTTTCTAACGCCTCCCCTCTGCGTGAAAACAGGGAAGGATTGTTTTTTGTGGCCGCATCCATAGATAAGCTCCAGCCGCATAACATCGAGGCGGAAGAGGCCGTTCTGGGCGCTCTCCTCATCGATCCCGACGCGATTATTAACATCGCTACGTTTTTGAAAGCCGAAGATTTTTACGCGCAGCGCAACGGCTGGATTTACGATGCCATCCGCAACCTGCACGAGCGCCGCGAGCCGGCCGACCTGGTCACCCTGGCCGACGAGCTGGAACGCCGCAACCAGCTTTCGGAGATCGGGGGCCGGGCCAGGCTGACCAGCCTGATCAACGCCACCCCAACTTCCATCCACGTCGAGTATTACGCCCGCATCGTCGAGCGTACGGCGGTCTTACGCCGGCTCATCGGCGGCGCTACCCAAATCGCCCAACTGGCTTACGATCCCAAGGGCATCGAGGACGTCGAGGAGGTCATTGATCGAGCCGAGGCCATCATCTTCGGTATCTCCGAGCACCGGGTGGACCGCGACCTGCGCCCTATTCGCAAGGTCATCGACGATTACTACGACCGCGTCGAATATCTCTACCAGCACCAGGGCGAGGTGGTCGGTTTGCCCACCGGCCTGGCCGACCTGGACAAGCTGTTGGGCGGCTTGCAGCGTTCGGATTTGCTCATCCTGGCCGGGCGGCCGGGGATGGGCAAAACTTCGCTGGCCCTGTCGATTGCCCTCCAGGCCGCGCGCAAATGGGACAAGCGCATTGCCCTCTTCAGCCTGGAAATGAGCGACGAGCAGTTGGTCCAGCGCCTGATCTCGGCTGAAACGGGCATCGACAGCCAGCGCCTGCGCCTGGGCGATATTCACGAAGATGAATGGCCGCTGTTTATGGCCGCCAGCAGCAATCTGGCCAACACTTCGATCTACATCGACGATACCCCGGCCATCTCCGTGATGGAATTGCGCTCCAAGGCCCGCCGTCTCCACGCCGAACATGGCCTGGACTTGCTCATTGTCGATTACCTGCAATTGATGCGCGGCGATTTTCGCAGCGAAAACCGGCAGCAGGAGATCAGTTTCATCTCCCGCTCCCTCAAGGCCCTGGCCCGCGAGTTGAACGTGCCGGTCATTGCCCTCAGCCAGCTCAGCCGCGCCGTCGAAAGCCGCCACGACAAGCGCCCGATGCTGTCAGATTTGCGGGAATCCGGCAGCCTGGAGCAAGACGCGGATGTGGTGGTTTTCATCTACCGCGACGATTTCTACAACCCCGACAGCGAGTTCCCCAACCTGGCCGAGATCATCGTCAGCAAGCACCGCTCCGGCCCGACGGGGGTGCTGTCGGTCTATTTCAAAAAAGAACTGGCCCAGTTCGTTGATCTGGAGGTGCGCAGACAGCGCCTGGATTATTGACGATGGATACCTTTGACGGCTTTCCCGCCGGCGAACTCCACTTTACCTCGATCCCGGACCTCTTCTTTGCCCGGTTGTTGCCGCAAATTGACGACCTGGCGGAATTGAAAGTTACCTTGCACATCATCTGGCGGCGACAGCGGGGGGGGCGGCAGGTCATCTCGCGGGCCGAGTTGCTGGCCGATGAAACGCTGATCCACGGCCTCAGCTTCACCGGCGATGATCCGGTGCAGATGCTGGATGAGGCTCTGCGCCGGGCCGTGGCCCGCCGAGCGTTGCTCTACGTGCGGGTGGAAGACGAGCAAGGCACTCATGATCTTTATGTTGTCAACAGCGAGGGGGGCCGGCTGGCCCTGGAAAAGGTGATGGCCGGTGAGTTCGGCGTGGTGGCTACCAGCGGCGCGGAAATGGCCCCGCCCGCCGAGCGGCCCAATATCTTCGAGCTCTACGAAGCCAACATCGGCCTGCTATCCCCCATCCTGGTTGATGAATTGAAGGATGCGGAACTAACCTACCCGGCCTCCTGGATCGAAGACGCTATCAAAATTGCTGCCCAAAACAATGTTCGCAAATGGAGCTACATTCGCGCCATTCTGGAGCGGATGGCCACCGCAGGCAGGGATGATGAACTCGCTACAGGAACTACTGAAGGGAAGAAACGTTGGTACACCGAAGATGAGTTCGAACGTTTCTTCCAACGCTGAGAAAGAGATACCCCAACCTTGCCCGGAGTGTGGCGGCACCGGCTACCTCCGCCTGGACGTGCCCGTCGGCCACCCTGACTTCGGTAAATTTGCCCTGTGCCAATGCAAAGAGCGCGAGCGCGAGGCGCAACGCCTCAAGCGCCTGCGCAAAATCAGCAACCTGGACGCGCTGGCCCGTTTCACCTTCGAGACCTTTCAACCGCAGGGCTTCGGCCTCTCCGAAGCCCGGCAACGCAACCTGCGTTCGGCCTATGAAGCCGCGCTCGCTTTCGTTGATGACCCGGCCCACTGGCTGATCCTCCTGGGCGGTTTCGGCTGCGGCAAAACGCATCTGGCGGCGGCCATCGCCAACCGGGTCGTCGAGCGTGGTTCGCCGGCCGTGTTCGTTGTCGTGCCCGACCTCTTAGACCACCTGCGAACCACCTACAGCCCCCACAGCGATACCGGTTACGACCAACGGTTTGAAGAGATTCGCACCGCCTCGCTGCTGATCCTCGACGACCTGGGCACGGAAAACGCCACGCCCTGGGCCCGGGAAAAACTGTTCCAGATTTTCAACTACCGTTACAACGCCCAACTGCCGACGGTCATCACCTCAAACCACGAGCTGGAGGAAATCGATATCCGCATCCGCTCGCGCCTGATCGACCCGGACCTGACCCGCATCGTCGCCATCACCGCCCCTGACTTCCGGCAAAGTGGCGTGGCGCAAGGCATCTCGCATCTTTCGGACCTGTCGACGCTGACCCTGCACAGCGCCCAAACCTTTAAGGCTTTCGACTTGCGCAAGCTGGAATTGGACCGGAATCAGGCCGAGAACCTGCATCGAGCCTACGAAACCGCTCGCAGTTTCGCCAACCGGACCGATGGCTGGCTGCTGTTTACCGGCTCATCCGGCTGTGGCAAAACGCACCTGGCGGCGGCTATCGCCAACAAGGTCGTAAGCGAGGGCGGCTCGGCCCTGTTCGTCGTCGTGCCCGACCTGCTGGATCACCTGCGGGCCACCTTTAACCCTAACAGCCTGACCAGCCTGGACAAGCGCTTCGACCAGGTGAAGCGTTCTGAACTGCTCATTCTCGATGACCTGGGCACGGAAAGCGCCACGCCCTGGGCCCGGGAAAAACTGTATCAATTGATCAACTATCGCTACAACGCCCGCCTGCCAACGGTCTTCACCACCGGCGACATCTCCAACATCGACGAGCGCCTCAAATCTCGCCTCTTCGACCTCGGCCTTTGCACCAACTTTCAAATCGATGTGCCCAGTTACCGGGGCTCGCCGGGGCGCGGTCGAAGCGGGCAGCGGCAGCGATAGGCGCGGTGGGGTTGTTCTCGCCTCATGCCCATCCGAGACACGCTCATCACCCTTGCCAGCTATAGCCTGCGGCTCTTCTTCCGGGAACGTGCCTTTCCCCGAAAACCGAAAACAATCCTCGTCCTGAAGCCGTGCTGCCTGGGCGACGTGATCAACGCCACCCCTGCCCTGGCCGGGCTGCGCCATCATTTCCCGGCAGCCCAAATCGACGTGGTCGTAGGCAGTTGGTCCCGCCCGGCCCTGCTCAACAACCCCCACATCCGGCGCCTGGTGGATTCGGGCCGGGTGGGCCAGGGCCGATACACGCTGGGAGATGTGCGCCGCCTTTCGCGCCGGCTCCGCCCGGAACGCTATGAGGCCGCCGTCGTGCTGGATCGCTCGCCGCTGGTGGGGTTAGCGCCGGCCCTGGCCGGAATCCCCCATCGCGCCGGCCTGGACAGCCGGGGGCGCGGTTTCGCCCACACCGTTCGCGTGCCCGTGCCCCGCGAGCCGCGCCACGAGGCGCTCATCTACCTGGCTTGCCTCAAAGCCATCGTGCCGGAAAGTCCCCTCGACTTTTGGACCGAGTTCCATCCCACCGCCGGGGACCAACACGCCCTGGAGGGCATATTGCTGGAAACGGCCGGCTCCCGGTCGCCCCGGCCTCTGGCCCTGCTCCACCCCGGCGGCGGCGTCAACCCCGGCATGACGATGCCCGGCAAACGCTGGCCTCCCGACCGCTTTGCGGCCCTGGGCGACCGCCTGGCAGAACACGGCCTGACGGTTGCCCTGACCGGTAGCGCCGATGATGCACCGCTCTGCGCCGAGATCGCCGTTCAAATGCAGCGCCAGCCGCTGATCCTGGCCGGCCAACTGACCCTCGGCCAGTTTGGGGCGCTATGCCAGACCGCGCGGCTGCTTGTGGGGGGGGACACGGGCGGAACGCACCTGGCTGCTGCCTGCGGTTGCCCGACGGCGGCCATCTTCGGCCCCAGCGACCCGGCGCGCTACGCGCCCTTCGCTCCCCCTGGCCGGTCCATTGTTTTGTGGCGCGAGACGAAGATTCCCTCCGGCGGCGTGGCCGAAGCCACGCCCGGCGACTTCGATTGGGAGCGGGGTATATCCGTTGAAGAGGTTTGGGCCGCCTGCCTGAAGCTGCTGGGGGAAGATGCCCCGTAGGCGGCGATCAATTACCGCCGCCGGGCGCATCCCGCTGGGGCAGGTCAATGCCCAGGTCATTGAGCAATTGGCCGGCAACCAGACGGGCCAGGACGGGGACAGATTCGGGGCGGCGGATCTCCCTGAAAGTGCGCAATGCCGCCGGTCGGTCCCCGATTTTGAACAGGTAGAGGGCTTTGGCCAGATTCGCCCCGGCATATTCGGGCTCTAGCTTTAGAGATGTCTCGATCTCCGCCAGAGCCTCGTCCAGTTGATCCTGGTGCAGGTAAAATAACGCCAGGCCGGTATGGGCCGGAACGTAATCGGGCTTGAGCGCCAGCGACTCGTGGATCGCCTCTTGAAAGCCATCCACATCGCCGGTCAGGGCCCGGGCCAGGGAAAGTTGGAACCACGCCTCCGGCTCGTTGGGCGCGGCCTGGGCCCCGGCCTCGAAATAGGCCAGGCCGTCTTCGGGGTGGCCGTTGTCAAACAACAGAGCGCCGGCGTTGAGATAGGCTGGTAAATAACCGGGCGCAAGCTCGATGGCCTGGTCGAGCGTTTCCAGGGCGGCCTCGATCTCCCCTTGTTCGGCCAGTTCTTCGGCTTGCCTGTGCAAGGCCCGGGCTTCTTCCAGCCTCGAAGGGGAATCGAGCGGCGCATCGACCGCATCCGAAGGCGGCGCCGGCGGCTCACTTGCGGCATCGGACGGCGCGGCGGTGGCGGCGGCAACGGGGGGCGGCGCCGGCTCCTCCTCATTGAAAATTGAGAGGGCCAACAACACCCCGGCCGCCAGCAAGAGCAGCAAGGCGGCCCCCGCCACGAACCACGGCCAGCGCCTGGGGGATGCCAGCGGCGGGCTTACGGCCGCTTCGCTTGAGGCCACAGTCGGTGCGCTCGCTATCTGGGACCCCAGCGATGACTCCAACGACGCCAGAAGATCATCCGCCGAGGCAAAGCGCTCATCGGGTTCCTTGGCCAGGGCCTTGAGGAGGGTTCGTTCCACCCCCTCGTCGAGGTCCGGGTTCAGGCTGCGGGGCAGGGGCAAGGGGGTGTAGATGTGGTCGTGGACGATGGCAAAGGGCGTGTCGGCATTGTAAGGGACGTTGCCCACCAGCATCTCGAACAGGACCACCCCCAGCGAATAGATGTCGGCCCGCCCGTCCAATTCGGCCAAGCTCTGGGCCTGTTCCGGGCTGATGTACTGGGGCGTGCCGACCAGCATATCCTGGCTCAAGGTGCTCTCGCCGGCCTGCGTCATGCGGGCCAGGCCAAAATCGGTTAGAAAGACGTTGCCGTCCCTGGTGAGCATGATGTTGCTGGGCTTGATGTCCCGGTGCAGAACGCCCTGCTCGTGCGCGTACGCCAGAGCGTTGCACACGGGCCGCATGATGCGCAGCACCTCGGTGGGGGAGAGCGGGCTATCACCCAGGTGCGCTTTGAGCGTATCGCCGTTGACGTAGCGCATCACCAGGTAGGGCTCGCCGTTGTGTTCGTTGAAATCGTAAACGGGGATGATGTTGGGGTGTTCGAGTCTGGCGACAATGCGCGCCTCTCGCTGGAAGCGAACGAAAAACTGCGGGTCTTCCTTGAAGACCGGATGCAGGACTTTGACGGCTACGTCCCGGTCCAGCGAGGGGTGGTACGCTCGAAAGACGGTGGCCATTCCACCCTGGCCTAACTGCTCGATGATCCGGTAGGGGCCGACGTTTTCGCCGGGGGCAAAGGTCATAATACCTCCTTTGCCCCCTATCATAGCGGATTTTTGTTACAACTTCAATAGGAAATTGTTAGCACCTTTTCCCCCCACTGCTTTTTGTACAGCCCGACATTTTGAAACCACATCCGGCGCAAGTCACGCGACTCCTAAGCAGGTACTCATTTTTCAAGTTGCGCCGCGAGGTTTCCTTATTCTGCTTTAGCCTTTTTTGCGCAGCCTCCCACATCTCGCGTGAGACGATAGCGGGAACCTCTACAGGTATCAGATGCTCATCCGGGTTACGTGTATGTTGACCGTTGGAAAAAGACACTTCCAGATTTTGCCGCTTGCCGTCGCCCACGTACCATCCTTTCCCGAATCTTTTCCCGTTCGTACTCAGCAATGGTGGCCCGGATATGCTTGTTTAGCCGTCCTTCAGGTGAGTCGTCGTATTCACCTAGTGCATCAGGGCGTAAATAGTTGCCCAGTTTGACCCAGGGAACACGGCCGG
>JBHHXL010000065.1:0-16305 GCA_046757065.1 Anaerolineae bacterium | reverse complement strand
CAGGCAATCATCCTGTTGACGAACTTCTCCCCCTCGATTAGAATACCCCAGTTGCTAACCTGAGGAGGAATGTTATGAAACAAATCGTTGAATGTATTCCCAATTTCAGCGAGGGCCGCCGCCCGGAGGTGGTGGAACAGATCGTGGCCGCCATCGATGAGGTCGAGGGTGTGAAAATGCTCGATTATTCTTCGGATGCCGACCATAACCGGAGCGTGGTCACTTTCGTGGCTCCGCCGGAAACGGTCATCGAGGCGGCCTTCGCCGGAATCGGTAAGGCGGCCGAGTTGATCGATATGACCCGGCACGAGGGCGGCCATCCCCGCATGGGGGCCACCGATGTCTGCCCCTTTGTGCCCATCCGGGGGGTGACGATGGACGACTGCGTGGCCCTGGCCCGCGAGCTGGGCCGGCGGGTCGGCGATGAATTGCAGATTCCGGTCTATCTCTACGAAGCGGCGGCCGCCCGCCCCGAGCGCCAAAACCTGGCCACGGTCCGCAAAGGCCAGTACGAAGGCATCAAGGCCGAGATCGCGACCAACCCCGACCGCGCCCCCGACTTTGGCCCGGCGGAAATGGGGGCCGCCGGGGCCACGGCCATTGGCGCCCGCGCCCCGTTGATCGCCTTCAACGTCTATCTGACCACGGGCGATGTCGAAATCGCCAAAAAAATCGGCAAGGCGGTCCGGCACAGCGGCGGCGGGCTGCGTTTCGTCAAAGGCATGGGCCTGCTGGTTGACGGCAAAGCCCAGGTCAGTATGAACCTGACCGATTACACCAAAACGCCCGTCTTTCGCGTCGTCGAGATGATCCGCCGCGAGGCGCAACGCTACGGCGTGGGCATCGAATCGACCGAGCTGATCGGCCTTATCCCCCAGCAGGCGTTGATCGATTCTGCCGTCTGGTATCTGCAACTCGACGGCTTTGCCCCGGAGCAAGTTTTGGAAAGCCGGCTATGAACAAAGTCCTGGTTGTGGAAGACGAGGTGACCCTGCTCGAAACGTTGGAGTACAACCTCAGCCGCCAGGGTTACCAGGTTTTCACCGCCGCGGACGGCCTGACGGCCCTGGAGCTGGCCCGCCAGCAGCGCCCGGATGTGATCGTCCTGGATGTGATGCTACCCGGCCTGGACGGCTTCGAGGTCTGCCGCATCCTGCGCCAGGAGATGAGCGCGCCTATTTTGATGCTCACGGCCAGAGCCGACGAGGTGGACAAGATCGTTGGGCTGGAGGTTGGGGCTGATGATTACCTGACCAAGCCGTTTAGCATGCGGGAGCTTTTGGCCCGGGTCAAGGCCCTGCTGCGGCGGGTGCGCCTCATTCGAGAGGAGTTGGCCGCCAACGGCGAGCCCCACGACCAGGAATCTTCGCGGCAGGCATCTGCGCTGGCATTTGGCGATCTGGTCATCGACCCGGCCCGGCGCGAGGTGTTGTACCGGGAGGAACCGCTCCGCCTGCGACCGAAAGAATACGAACTCCTCCTCTTTCTGGCCCGCAACCGGGGCACCGTCCTCTCGCGCGACCTGATCCTGGAACGGGTCTGGGGTTGGGATTACGGCGGCGGCAGCCGCACCGTCGATGTGCACGTGCGCTGGCTGCGGGAGAAAATCGAAGCGGACCCGACTAAGCCTGTGCGCATCGTCACCGTGCGCGGCATCGGCTATCGTTTCGAGGGGTAACCAATGCTGCGTAGTGTTCGCTGGCGGATCGCGCTGCCATACGCTGTCCTGATCGTCCTGACCACGGTTGGGTTGACCTTTTACATCTCGGAGCAGGTGCGCCGGGCGCGCCTGGCCGACTTGCAGGCGCAGTTGCTGATCGACGCCCGTTTCCTGGCCGATAGCCTGCAACCTCTGCTGGGCCGGGGGGCCAGCGTCGAGACCCTGGACGCGCTCGCCCATCGCTGGGCGGATTTACTCGAGGCGCGGGTGACCATCATCGGGGCCAACGGGGTGGTGCTGGGCGAGTCGCACCGGGATCGGGCGCTGCTGGATAATCATCTGGATCGCCCGGAGGTGCAGGAAGCCCTGGGCACGGGCCAGGGCACCAGCATCCGCTTCAGCCAGACCGTCGGTTACGAGATGCTATACGCCGCCCGGCCGGTAACGGCGGAGGGTCAAACCGTGGGCTTGGTGCGGGTGGCGCTGCCGCTGGACCAAATCGAGGCCGGCGTCGTCCGCCTGCGCAGCGCTATGCTGGCCGCTGGAGGGGTGACGCTTCTGTTAGCCATCGCGCTGGCCGTGCTTATCGCCGAGCGCGCGGCCAGACCCGTGCGCTCGCTGACCCGGCTGACCGGACGCCTGGCCGAGGGCGATTTGAGCGCTCGCCTTTCGCCCGCGCGGCACGACGAGGTGGGGCAATTGACCGTGGCCTTCAACGACATGGCCGACCGGCTTCAGCGTCAACTGCGGAAGCTATCTGACGAACGGAGCCGGCTGGCGGCGGTGCTGGAGCATATGGCCGACGGGGTCCTCATCACCGATGGGGCCGGCACGGTGCAATTGATCAACCCGGCTGCGGCCCGGCTGCTGGGCGTCCCCGAGGCGGCGGCTCTGGGCCGTTCCTTCGTCGAGGTGGTGCGGGACCATCAACTCGTCGAGTTATGGGAGGACTGCTGCCAGGGGAACCAGGAGCAGGTGGCAGCGATTGAACTGGAGCGCCTGGGCCTGTTTTTGCAGGTGATTATCACCCCCCTGCGAAACGGCGAGGCCCCGGAGCGTTTCGTCATCCTGCAAGACCTGACCCAGATCCGCCGCCTGGAGACCACCCGCCGGGATTTCGTCAGCAACATCTCCCACGAATTGCGCACGCCCCTGGCCTCGTTGAAGGCGGTCGCGGACACCTTGCGCGACGGCGCGCTGGACGATCCGCCCGCGGCCCAGCGTTTCCTGGATCGGATTGATGTCGAAGTGGATGCCCTGACCCAGATGGTGCAGGAGTTGCTGGAACTGTCGCGCATCGAGTCGGGGTTGGTTCCCTTTCGTCTGCTCCCGACCCCCGTGTCGGAGGTGGTGCTGCCTTCGGCAGAGCGCTTGCGTCCCCAGGCCGAGCGCGCCGAGCTGGAGTTCACCATCGAGCTGCCCCCGGCTTTGCCCCTGATCCTGGCCGATGCGGAGCGGGTGCAACAGGTGGTCACCAATCTGGTTCATAACGCCATTAAGTTTACCCCGCCAGGCGGTGTCATTTCGGTCACGGCCACGTTTGATGCGGATGAAGTCGTTGTTTCGGTGGCAGATACGGGGGTTGGCATCCCGGCGGACGATTTGCCGCGTATCTTCGAGCGCTTCTACAAGGCCGACCGGGCCCGCAGCGGCGGGGGGACCGGCCTGGGGCTGGCCATCGCCAAGCACATCGTCCAGGGCCACGGCGGGCGCATTTGGGTCGAAAGCGTCGAGGGCCAGGGCAGCGCGTTCTACTTCTCCCTACCGGCTGCCAGGTAATTTAAGTCAATCTAAAGTTCCTCAACATCCTCTGCGTAGCTGTAAACCTCAATGCCCAACCTGGTTCTCCGCCCACTTTCTGTCCTGCACCTCCTGGTAACGGCGCCTCAATACACCATCTCGCCGCGCACAAACGCCGCCGTGCGCCGGTCGCGCGGGGCGTCGAAAAAGACGGGGGTGCCGGCCACCTCCACCAGGCGGCCGTCGAGCAGAAAGGCGGTCCGGTGGGCCAGCCGCCTGGCCTGGAAAACATTGTGCGTGACCAGCACAATGGTCGTGCCCTGTTCGCGGTTGGCCTGGCCGATGATGCCTTCGATGAGCTTCACGTTGTACGGGTCGAGATTGGCCGTCGGTTCGTCCAGCAGCAAGACCGTCGGCTGAATGACCAGGGCCCGGGCCAGGGCCACGCGCTGCGCCTCGCCCCCGCTGAGCGTGCGGGCCGGGGCCTGCGCCAGGTCACTCAAGCCCACCCGCTCCAGGGCCCCGGCGACGACCGGCCCGATTTGTTCGCGCGCCTGCCGGCGCAGTTTCAGGCCGTAGGCCACGTTGGCTGCCACCGACCGGTTGAGCAAGACCGGGCGCTGAAAGACGGCGGTGATGGTGCGGCGGAGCCGGAGCGAGGGCAGACGGCCGTTCTGAACCTGCACTTCGTGGTAGGTGATAGCCCCGGCGGCCGGCTGCTCCAGGAAGTTGAGGAGGCGCAGGAGCGTGCTCTTGCCCGCCCCGCTGGGGCCGACCACGGCCAGAATCTCGCCACGGTAGATGTCGAGCCGGTCTACCTGTAGGACCGGGCGGCCGTCATAGATTTGGGTCAGGTTGTGGAGGCGGTAGAGGGCGTCGTTGAATGACAGGGTCACCGCACAAAATCCCTTCCTTGCCAGCGGATCATGGCCAGGTTGATCAAAAAGGTGATCAACAGCAAAATGATCCCCAGGGCAATGGCCAGGTCAAAATTGCCTTTGCGGGTTTCCAGGACGACGGCGGTGGTCAGGGTTCGCGTTTTGCCCTCGATGTTGCCGCCGACCAGCATGACCGCCCCCACTTCGGAGATGACCGCCCCGAAGCCGGCGATGATGGAGACGATAACCCCGACCCGGGCTTCGAGCAGGATGGCCAGCGTGGCCTGCCAGCTCGAAGCGCCCAGGGAGAGCAACTGTTGCCTCAGATTGGGATCAACCCCCATCACGGCGGCCATCGTCAGGCCGGCCACCAGCGGAAAGGAGATGATGGTTTGGGCGGCGATAATCGCCTTGGGGGTGAAAAGCCAGCCCAGAGCTCCGATGGGGCCGCTGCGCGAGAGCATCAAGTAGACGAACAAACCGACCACTACCGGCGGAAAGCCCATACCCGTGTAGAGCAGGGCCGTGATCAACCGGCGGCCCGGAAATCGCTTGAGTCCGAGAAACGCCCCCAGGGGGATGCCGGCCCCGGTACTACAGGCCAGGGCCACCCCAGACACGTACAACGAGAACCAGATGACTTCATAAAGGGCCGGGTCCAGGCTGGCGATTAAACCGAAGGCCCGGACCGCGCCCTGGAGTAAATCCTTCATCGGTCTGGCTATAACCAATGTCAAGTGTCAAGTAATCAAGTGTCAAGTAATCAAGTGTCAAATGCCACGTGACACCTGACACTTGATACTATATCACTTAGCCGCCTTCCAGGCCGTTGCGTTGGGCACAAAGAGTGGCATCCCGAAGGTTTCAACCCCAAACCGGCTGATCAGGCGTTGCGTCTCCAGCGAGGTCAACCACTCGATAAAAGCGGTTGCACCAGCGGCGTTTACGTTGGGATACCGGTCCGGGTTAACAGCGATCACCCCGTAGGGGTTGAAGAGACGAGAGTCGCCCTCAACCAAAATCTCCAGACCAAGCCCTTCCTGTTTGCGGGCCAGGTAGGTGGCCCGGTCGCTGAGGGTGTACGCCTGCTGCTGGTCGGCCATTGTCAGCGTAGCGCCCATCCCCTGACCCACGGAGAGATACCAGTCGCCCGTGGGCCGGATGTTGGTCTTACCGGCCCGCTTGAGACTGGGGATTTCGCTGAGCGGGACGGTGGTGGCCCGCCACAGGTTTTGCTCTTTGGTGTGCGTGCCGGAATCGTCGCCCCGCGAGACGAAAACGCTCTGCGTTTCGGCGATTTTGGTCAGGGCGGCGATGGCGTCGGCCATCCCGGCGACACCGGCCGGGTCACTGGCTGGGCCGGCGATGACGAAATCGTTGTACATCACATCCTGGCGATTGATCCCAAACCCGGCCTCAACAAAAGCATCCTCGAGCTCGCGGGCGTGCACCAGGATTACGTCGGCATCGCCGTTTTCGCCCAACTGGATGGCCTGGCCTGTACCCACGGCAATGACTTCGACCGAAGCGCCGTAGCGCGCTTCAAAATCGGGTAGAATTGCCTTGAGCAGGCCGGAGTCGTCGGTGCTGGTTGTGGTGGCCAGCACCAGGCGGCCAACTTCCGCCCGCCTGGCCGGAGGCGTGGGGGCCAGGTCAGGCCCCCGCAGGGTTCGATTCAAGAGGGCCTCTGCCTCGGCGGCGCTGGGGATGCACAGTTTCCAGCCGGGTTCAATGAGATCGACGTTTTGAATATTGGCGAAAGAGCTGTCCTGGCGATGTCTGGCGTTGGTGGCCTCGGCGATGGCCGGGTAGGCAAAGACATCGCCGTAAACCTTGTCGGCGATTTTAGACAGCCAGTCATCGACCTGGACGAATACCACTTCCTCGCAGGTAACGCCCGCCTGGGGAGATGGGTTTGCCCGGACAGGCCGCGGCGCTGTCGCCATCAACAACGCCAACAGGGTCAAGATGATCAGGTTCTTGCCAGAGCGCATTCTGGTGTTTCCCCCTTTCTCTGAAATCATCACTTCACCCACGCCACCTGACCCGTCTGCCCCACTTCGTAGCCGCCGAGGGCCGCGATCTCGCTTTTGGCCGCGTCGGTGGCCAGCCAGCGGGCCAGCGATTGTAGCGGGGGCCGTTCCCAGGTCTCGACCGGAATGACCAGATCGTAGCGTTCGGTCGTCAGCGGCAGGAAATCCAGACCGTAAGCCAACGCCGCCGCTTCAATCCCCAATCCCACGTCGGCTTTGCCCTCGGCGATGGTCCGGGCGACCGCCGAGTGCGTTTGCGCCTCCTCATTGTAGCCTTTGATGCCCTGCGGCGGAATCTCCAGGTCGCGCAAGCGGGCGTCCAGCCAGACGCGCGTCCCCGCGCCGGACTGCCGGTTGACAAAGCGCAGGCCGGGCCGGGCCAGGTCCTCCAGGCCGGCAACGCTGTTCGGATTCGTGGGCCGCACGATCAATCCCAGGCGGCGATGGGCCAGGGTCAGCAGGGCAACCTGCCGGCCCGGCAATAGCCTGCGGACGAAGGGGAAGTTGTAGGTGGCGCTCTCTTCATCCCAGAGATGGCTGCCGGCCAGGTCGGCCTCCCCCTGGGCCAGGGCCATCAACCCACCCAGGCTGCCGGCAAAGGTGAGCTCAGGCGTGCAGCCGGGAGCGATGTCGGTGAAGTGTGCCGAGATGAGCGTTACCGCCGGGTCGTGGCTGCCGACAAAATGCAAGGAGTTTTCGGGCCAGGTGGCAGGCTCCCGCTTGAGGGTTCGCCAGCGGTCCAGGGCCAGGCGCAGCGCCCCTTCGACCTCCGCCGGCGCGTAACCGGCGGTCAGCACTTCCAGCAGAAAGGCTTCGGCCCGATGCACCAGCGCGACCCGGCGCAGCGGCCCCGCCGCGTTTGCCGGGGGCGCGGCCACGACGCGCGTGCCCTGCCCGGCCCGGCTGACCACCAGCCCCTGGCGGCTCAGTTCCTCGTAGGCCCGCCGGACGGTGCCAATTGTGCAGCCCCATCGCGCCGCCATTTCCCGCATCGAGGGCAGGCGGTCTCCGGGCCGGAAAAGCTGTTTTAGAATGTCCTGGCGGATCGTGTCTGCGATCTGGACGTATAACGGGGGTTCGGGCATCGACTGTCGTTCCTGGTTGGCAGGGATGAATGTATAATTGAGCCAGTACAATTATACTGTGGGGCCCGTAAAAGTCAAACAAGTGCGGTTCGTTTCCGTGCAGCCGTATTGAGGGCTGATTGAGGTTAAAAATTTCTGGTCCTAGCGGATGCTGTGGTTGGAGTGTTTTTTGTTGCCTCGCCCGGCGATCAACACTTGCACCTGCGCGCAAGTGCAGGTGTCGCCGGGCTGTTGAATCGCGCCGGATGAATCCGGCTTAACAAGCTGCTGCTAGCCCGATTTATCGGGCGCTGTTTGGTAGCCCTGCGATTTATCGCGGGGCGGCGCGCAGATAATAAGGCCAACCACAGAATCCGTTAGAAGCAGAAAAGTTTAATTCGGTAATAAAGCCCGGCCATAGCGTGAGGCTAAAGCCATCACGCTGAAAGAGCAAAGGACGTTAAAACGCCCTAAACTGCCTGATTTGCCAGCCCGATAGGGCTTCGCTCTCTCAGCACGGCGGCTTCAGCCCCGTGCAACTGCTGGGATTTCCATAATACCAACTGGCCCTTTGTGGCGGGTAAGGGCTGAAGCCCTCAATACCAATTGGCTCAGAACCCGCCCCTATCAAATCGACCCCACCGGCGGGGAGGGGTCGAAAGGGGGGGCAATCGCGGCAAACAATCCGCCTGGTCTTATGAAACCACTTCGCCCACCACCTGCCGGCCGTCCTCGATGGTCGTCTCGCGCAGGACAACGGCATCTTTGAGCAGCGCGTCCGCCCCGATGCGGCAGTTGCGCTCGATGTAGACGCGCGGGCCGATGACGCAGCCGGGGCCGATGACGGTCCCTTCCTCAATGCGCAGCGGCGTAATCAGGTGGGTGTGCTGGCCGACGGTGTGCGGGGCTAACTGCGGCTTGTCGTCGCCGTGGGTCAGGTAGTGACGGTTGAGGGCCAAAAGATCGGCGGCGTTGGTCAATTGTAGCCGGTCCTTGGTCAGCACGCCGGTGACGCGGCCGCCTCCCTCGATCAGCATTTGAATGGCGTCTTGCAATTCATACTCGCCGCGCGGGGAGGGCTTGACCTCCGGCAAATAGGCCAGGAGTTTGGGCGAAAAGACGTACAGGGGCAGGCTGGCGATGTTGGAAGGCGCTTCGCCCGGCGCGGGCTTCTCGACGATGCAGCGGATATAGCCGTCTTCCATTTCCACGATGCCCGTCCGTCCGGCCAGGGAGGGATCGATCTTCATTAAGCTGAGAGTGGCCGTCGCCCCTGCGTTCTGATGGGCGGCCAGCAGTTGGGCCACGTGCTCCGGCGGTGTCAGGTTGTCGCAGGCGGAAAGAATGAACGTATCCCGGATGTAGGGAGCGGCCCGGCTCAAGGCGTCGGCCATCCCCCGTCGCTCCGGTTGAATCACAAATTGAATATCCACATCCAGCCCCGACTGGTCCCGGAAGTAGCGCCCGACCTCGCTGTCCTCTTTGCTGATGACCATAACGATCTCGCGGATGCCGTTCTGCACCAACCTCTCGATCACGCGGGCCACCATCGGCTTGCCCAAAATCGGCACCATCGCCTTGCTGCGATTGAGCGTAATAGGATGCAGGCGCGAGCCTTTTCCGGCGGCCAGAATGACAGCTTGCATCGATCTCACCCTCAGGGCAGTAGCCCGGCACAAGCTGCCGAGCGGCAGAAGTGAATGCTGTAGTGGCCGGCCTGGTTCGGATGGGCGGCGGGGTAGCGGCGATGGATGGCCTCGGCGATAGACTCGCGGCCGGCCGGGTCGGTCAGGGCGATGCAATTGCCCCGGAAGCCGGCCCCGCTGAAGCGCGCCCCGTACACGCCGGGGGTATCCAGCAATATCTCATAGAGGGTGATCAGTTCGGGGCTGCCACATTCGTAATAGTTGATCGAACTATTGCCGGACTGCGACATCAGCGCCCCGAAGCGGTCCAGGTCGCCGGCGCGCCAGCGGTCCACCCCCTCGGCCACGCGCTCCATTTCGCCGAAGTAGTGCCGGGCCCGTCTCCAGAGCGTTTCGGGCAACCCCTGCCCTTCCGCCTCGAAGACGGCCGGCGGTACCTGGCGCAGGCGCGGATCGGCCCCGGCCTCTGCCCCGGCAGAGGCCAGCAAACGGCGGGCCGCTTCTTGGCACTCTGCCACCCGGTTGTTATAATCAGTGCCGACCAGGGCGTGCGTCACCCCGGAGTAGACGACCAGAATGTCGAAGTCGTCCCCCCGGATCGGGGATGGCACCTTGTCGATCTGGACCGTCTGGCAATCGATCAGCGTCAGGCAGTTCTCCTCGCTGAAGAGGATGACCGACTGGTCCAGGATGCCGTTGTTCAGGCCGATGTACTGGTTTTCGGTGAAGCGGACCAGCGAGACGTTGGCTTCGGGCGTTAGCTCCAGACCGTTGATCGCTTGCAGCGCCAGCAGATAGGCGATGGTCACGGCGGCGGAGGAACTCAGGCCGCCGATGGGCATATCGCCGTCAACAACGCCCAGCAGGCCGCGCTCAAGCCGGTGGTCGCGCTGCAAGGCCAGCACCGCCCCTCGGATGTAATTGCCCCAGTCGCGGGGCCGGCCGGCGGGCACGTCGCTCAGGCTGAAGCGTACGGCCGGCTCGAAATCCAGACTTTCGATGCAGACGGTGCTGTCGGGCGCGGGGGCAAAGGCCATCAAAATGGACTGGTCGATGGTCATCCCGGTCACCTGGCCCAGTTGGTGGTCGATGTGCGCCCCCAAGGGGCAAATGCGCAGTGGCGCTTTGACCACGCGGACCGTAGCCGGATCGACGCCGTAGTTGTGGTTCAGTTGTAACCTGAGCTGTTCGATCCGGTCCGCTTCCGGGCGCGCGGCCCGTACCGGCGGGGGGGTATGGTGGGGGGGCTGGTTCATCATAGAAATCCTGATATGGAAATAATCTTGCCGGAGAGGCTGCCAGCCTGTCCGGCAGATGTGACAAAGGAGCGCCATTATAGTTCGTTTTGCTACCAATATCAAACCAAAGGGAGGAAACGGGTGCGTCCAAAATTTTTGGACAGCACAGGGGGGAATTGGGGGGACACCCCCCACACCCCCCGGTCCTCCTAAAATATCGGACACACCCGGAGGAAATCACAATGCCAAACCGACCTAAAATCAGCCTGCCGGAGGACCGCTATTTCGGCCCCGATCCCCGGCAAAAAGAAGTGGCGCTGCACCTCTACCGCCAGGTGGCCGGCCTGCCCCTGATCTGCCCCCACGGGCACGTCGAGCCGCGCCTCTTTGCCGACCCGGATTATTCCTTCGGCACGCCGGCGGAGCTGTTCCTGATCCCCGACCATTACATCTTCCGCATGCTCTATTCCCAAGGCATTCCAATGGAGAAGCTGGGCGTGCCCCGGCAGGACGGCGGGCCGGTTGAGGAGGACCATCGCCGCATCTGGCAGATTTTCGCCGAGAATTTCTACCTGTTCCGGGGCACGCCGACCGGGATGTGGCTGGCTCACGAGCTGCGCGATGTCTTCGGCGTCGAGGACAAGCTGAGTGGCGAGTCGGCCCAGGATATTTACGACCAGATCGCCGCCCGGCTGGAGTCGCCCGACTTCCGCCCGCGCCGCCTGTACGAGGCGTTCAACATCGAGGTGCTGTGCACGACCGACGCCGCCACCGATCCCCTGGACCACCACCGGGCTATCCGCCAGTCGGGTTGGGGGGGGCGCATCCTACCCACCTTCCGCCCCGACGCTGTGATCAACATCGACACCCCCGCCTGGGTCGAAAACATCGCCGCCCTGAGCCGGGTCAGCGGGGTCGAGGTGACCGGCTACCGGACCTACATCCAGGCCCTCGAAAACCGGCGGGCCTTCTTCAAGGAGATGGGGGCCACGGCCACCGACCACGCCGCCGTCACGCCCTACACGGAGGAGCTTTCGGAGGGGGAGGCGGAGGCCATCTTCCAGCGGGCCTTGAAAGGCCAGGCCACGGCGGAGGACGCCACCCGTTTCACCGGCCATATGCTGCTGGAGAACGCCCGTATGAGCCTCGAGGATGGGCTGGTGATGCAGCTTCATCCCGGCTCTTTCCGCAACCACAACCGGCGGGTGTTCGACCGTTTCGGCCTGGACAAGGGGGCCGACATCCCGGTCCGGACCGAGTATACCCGCAACCTCCATCCCTTGCTCAACAAGTACGGCAACGACGCCCGCCTGACCCTGATCCTGTTCACGCTCGACGAGACGACCTACTCCCGCGAGCTGGCGCCGCTGGCCGGGCACTACCCGGCGGTCAGGTTAGGGCCGCCGTGGTGGTTCCACGACAGCCTGGAGGGGATGACCCGCTTCCGGCAGCAGGTGATGGAAACGGCCGGCCTGTACAACACCGTCGGCTTTAACGACGACACCCGCGCCTACCCCTCCATCCCGGCCCGGCACGACCTGGCCCGGCGGGTGGACGCCAACTGGATCGCCGGCCTGGTGGTGCGCGGCATCGTCGATATGGCCGACGCCGAGGCGATGATCCAGGACACGGCCTATAATCTGGCGAAGCGGGCTTACTGCCTTGATGGCTGAACCCGCTTCGCTGGTGGTGGATGGGGGCGGCCTGGCGGGATGAAGGAGCAAACTATGCGCGGTCTTACAAACAAACGAGTTCTCATCACCGGCGGGGCCAGTGGCATCGGCGCGGCCACGGCGGCCCGTTTTCTGCAGGAGGGCGCGCGCGTCGTCGTCCTGGATCGAGACGGGGCCGGCTGCGAGCGCATCGCCGGCGAGCTGCCGGGGCTGGCGGGGACCATCGCGGCCGATGTCTCGGACGCGGCGGCGGTGGCCCGCGCCTTCGAGGAGCTGGACGGCCTCTGCGGGGGCCTGGATGTGCTGATCAACAACGCCGGCATCAGCCTGCGCCACGCCTTGCTGGACATCACCCCCCAGGAGTGGCAGCAGGTGCTGGAGGTCAACCTCAACGGCGTCTTCTTTGTGGCCCAACAAGCCGCCCGGCGGATGCTGGCCCAGGGAAGCGGGGTCATCATCAATATGGGCTCGACCAACGCCCTGAGGGGCTACCCTTTCTATGCCGATTACAACGCCTCCAAAGCGGGCGTGGTTGAACTGACCCGCTCGATGGCTCTGGAACTGGCCCCGGCGGTGCGGGTCGTCGCCGTCTGTCCCGGCTACGTGATGACCCCGATGCAGGAAGCCGAATACACCCCGGACATGATCGCCGAAGTCAATCGCAAAATCCCGCTCGGCCGCCACGCCAGACCGGAGGAGATCGCCGCCCTGTTCGCCTTTCTGGCCTCGGACGAGGCCCCCTTCATCACCGGGCATCCCATCATCATCGACGGTGGGGAAACGGCGGGCGGCCTGGCCAGCCGCTAACCTCCGGCAAGAGCCAGGTGGAAGTTGAGATTTGGTGCTGGGCGCGATCTGCGCTATCCTATTGGCCGTTGTGACAGTACGCTCAAGCGCCACGAACCCGACGACATTCCGCCAGATCTGCCGCGCTGCCAGCGTCGGCAGCCCTGCTTTCAAAACGCTTTCTGGGGAGCAGGGGGCCTCCGTGCTGGGGGTGACCAGCCGGGGGGTGTTTGTTCAAACCTTCGACCGCCGGGTTCTCTTCGTCTCCTTTGAAACCTACCGGGGTCCGTTGACCCTGACCCTGGCGGAAGTTCCGGCTCGCTTGCGGTCGGTTCAAACGGGAGCGCCCCTTCGCATAGCCAGAGGCGGACTGGTCTTTCCGGCGGCGGGTCTGGCCATCTCCGCCGCTGCCGGGGCTGTCTGGCTGCCGCCAACCCGTCCGGAACCTGCCGGCCCCAGGCTTGAGCAGCGGGCTCGCTTGAAATGGATGGCCCAGGAAATCATCGCTCGCCGGGGGGACTCCGGCCTGGGCGGGCTGCTGCCGCCGCTGCTCGAACTGCCGCCCTCCGGGCCGGGCCAGATGCTTGCCGGGGCGTTGCGGCTGCAACAGGGCCTGGCAGATCAAGACGCATCGCGGATCGTGGCGGCCCTGGTTCCCTGCCTGGGGCGCGGGCCCGGCCTGACCCCCGCCGGCGACGACTTCACGCTGGGCCTGCTGCTGGCCCTCAACCGCTGGCCGGAGGGGAGCGGGTTGCAGGGCGAACTTGAACGGCTGAACCGGGCCATCCTGGAAGCAGCCCGCCGGCGAACGACCACCCTTAGCGCCAACCTGATCGAGTGCGCCGCCCTTGGTCAGGCGGATGAGCGTCTCGTCAACGCCCTGGATTGCATCTACACCGGCCGGCCCGGTCCGGAGGAAAGCGTCTCCGGCTTGCTGGCCTGGGGCGCTTCATCGGGAGTCGATGCCCTGGTCGGGATGGCCGTGAATGTGTTGCGTGAAGCGTGACGCGAAGCGTCTTGCGCTGCGAAGCGACTTGCGTCACGTGCGAAATCTTACAACGTAATTCATTACGCAACACGTATCACGTGTCAGGTATCACGTGTCACGTGCAGTTGTGTAGCACTTGACACTTGACACGTGATACACGACACGCCACACGCCACACGCAACCCGCAAAAGGAGGAACCTTGGCCTGGTATCTTTATCTGGCGATCATTGGCTCCGGTTTTATAGCCGGCTTCATCAACACCCTGGCCGGCAGCGGCTCGCTGGTGACGCTGCCCCTGCTCATTTTCATCGGGTTGCCGGCCAACGTAGCCAACGGCACCAACCGGGTGGCGATTTTGCTGCAAAACGTGGTCGGCGTGAGCAGTTTTCGCCGCCAGAAGATGCTCAACCTGCGCGGCGGGTTGATGCTGGCCGCCCCGGCCGTGGTCGGATCGATCATCGGCGCCCAGATCGCGGTCAACCTGAACGAAGCGATTATGCGCCGGACCATCGGCGTGTTGATGGCGGTGATGCTGGCCGTGATCCTGATCCGGCCCCGGCGCTGGCTGGAAGGGCGACCGGAGGGAAGCGGGGGGCGCCCCGGTTGGAGCCAGTTGTTGATCTTCTTTCTGGTCGGGGCGTATGGCGGGTTCATCCAGGCGGGGGTCGGTATTTTCCTGCTGGCGGGGCTGGTGCTCAGCGCCGGCTACGATCTGGTGCGGGCCAACGCCGTCAAGGTCCTGATCATCCTCTGCTTCACGGTGTTTGCCCTGGCCGTCTTTGTGCTCAACCGGCAGGTGCAGTGGACCGTCGGCCTGATCCTGGCCATCGGCAATATGCTGGGGGCCTGGGTGGCCGCCCGGATCGCCGTCAAGCGGGGGGCGGTGTTCGTGCGCTGGCTGCTGATCGCCGTGGTAGCCGTCTCGGCGGCGCGGTTGTTGGGCCTGTTTGATCTGGTAGCGCGCTGGCTCTGATCGCTCCGCCCAGATGAAGATAGATTGGATGGCGCGGAATGGACGTAGCAGGCAAAACGGCCCTGGTCACCGGCGGGGCGCAGCGGGTGGGCAAAGCCATAAGCCTGGCCCTGGCGCGAGCGGGGGCAAACGTCGTCGTCAATTACCATCGCTCGGCGGAGGCGGCGCAGGCCACGGCCGCCGAGGCGCGGGCGTTGGGGGTGGAGGCGCTGGCCGTCCAGGCCGATGTGGCCGAGCTTGAGAGCGTGCAGGCGCTGGTCGCCCGGGCCGAAGCGCGTTTCGGGGGCGTCGACGTCCTGGTTAACAACGCTTCTCTGTTCCAGAAAACGCCCTTCCCCACCGATGACCTCACCGCCTGGCAGCGGGTGACGGGCGTCCTCATCCACGGCGCTTTCTACTGCGCCAACGCCGTCGCTCCGGGGATGCTGGCCCGGGGCGACGGGGCCATTGTCAACATCGCCGACGTGGCCGCCTGGCAGCCCTGGCCCAACTTCGCCGCTCACTGTGTGGGCAAGGCCGCCCTGCTGGCTCTGACCCGCCAGTTGGCCCTGGAGCTGGCCCCGGCGGTACGGGCCAATGCAGTCGCGCCGGGCCTGGTCCTGCCGCCGCCCAATCTGGGAGCGAAGCAGATTCAACGCCTGGCCCGGCGCACGTTATTTGATCGCTGGGGAACGCCTGAAGATGTAGCACAGGCGGCCCTGTTTTTGGTTCAGGCCGATTACATCACCGGCGAAGTGATCACCGTCGATGGCGGTGGGCGGCTTGGGGGTGGCCGGGGTTAATCATCAAAGCGGCGGCGGCCGATGTGCTCCATAAACTCGGCCCGGGTCTTGGAATCGTCCTTGAAGGCTCCGGAGATGGCGCTGGTGACCATACTGGCGTTGGCCTTTTTCACGCCGCGCATCATACTGCACATATGCGCCCCTTCAATGACGACCGCCACCCCGTGCGGTTGCAGCACCTCGTCGATGAAATCGGCGATCTGCTGGGTCATGCGCTCCTGCACCTGCAAACGCCGGGCAAACATCTCGACGATGCGCGGGATTTTGCTGAGGCCGACCACCTTGCCGTTGGGGATGTAAGCGATGTGCGCCTTGCCGAAAAAGGGCAGCATATGATGCTCGCACAGGCTGTAAAACTCGATGTCCTTGACCAGGACCATTTCGCTGTAATCGACATCGAACAGGGCGTCGTTGATCAGCTTGATGGGATCGACGTGATAGCCAGCGGTCAGCTCATCGTACATACGGGCGATGCGGTCTGGTGTGCGTTGCAGCCCCTGGCGGTCGGGGTCCTCGCCGATGTTTTCCAGCAGGGTGCGCACGGCCCGCTCGATTTTTCGCTTCTTGCTATTAGTTTGTTTGTGATTGCCGTTCGGGCTAATCTGGAATGTCTCTTGCAGTTGTTCTAAATCAAGGTGATTCATTGTGTCTCCTTTTGCCTTCAGGTTTGGAACTGTAGCCGGCGGAAATCGGTGAGCTGCGTCAGGGCTTTGGAGATGCTGTGGCGTCGTTGCATGTCGCCGGCTTCGATCCGGAAGCGCCGGGCGATGTCGCGCAGCGTCTGGCCCGTTTCCGGATGCCGGTAGTCGGGCGCGATCTCCGCCAGGGGCACGGCCACAAAGG
>JBHHXL010000064.1:0-16306 GCA_046757065.1 Anaerolineae bacterium | reverse complement strand
CCTCAACATCGCCGATGTCGCCTTCAATGACCCCACCAACGATGATTACTCAATCGATCCGCCAACCCCGACGGCGACCAAAACACCGTTGCCCACTTACACCCCCACCCCCACCGCGTCGCCAGGCAATACGATAGCGCCAACATCAACCTCTCTGCCATTGGAAACGGCCACCGCAACCAAAACGCCGCTGCCAACGCATACCCCGACGCCGACCTCGGAAGCGACACCCGTTCCGTCGGGGCTGGCCACGCCGACAGAAGAAACCACGGGGGGCGATATCCCCCTCCCGACCGTCACCCCGACCCCGACCCCCGATCTTACCCTGGACCTGAGGGGCTACTGGAAGCTCGATGAAATCAGCGGCCAGCGCCTGGATAGTTCTGGATGGGGCAACCACCTGACCCCTGTCAATGGGATCAATACCGGCAGCGGCCACCTGGTCCGGGCAGCCGACTTCGAGAGCAGTAACGGGCAATATATGTATATCGACGATGCCGTCCAAAGCGGGCTGGACATCACCGGTGACCTGACGATGGCCGGTTGGGTGAAGATGGAGAGCTTGCCTTCGCAGGCCATTCTGGCCGGTAAATATCATTGGGGTTGGACTTCGGGCCAGACGCCCCAACCGAACGCCGCCTATCGCTTCAGCATTGTTTGGGGGCGGCTCTATGTCATCATCTCACCCGACGGGCAATTCTCAGGCTCGTACACGGCGCAGGGCAATACGTACCTGACGCCGGGGCAATGGCATCACGTGGCGGCGGTCTTCGACGCTTCAGCAGGGGATATCCGCATCTATCTGGACGGCGCTCTGGATGGCAGCCGGCACGTGGGTTATCATCAAATAAATGAGACGGAAGAGGCATTCTATTTGGGGGCCAATGTCGATACCAATGGCAACCCGTTGCAGTATATGGATGGCCTGATGGACGACTGGCGGGTGTACGCCGAGGCGCTGGCAGAAAACGACATCCAGGCTCTGATGCGTCAGGCCGAGCCAACCCCAACTCCCACACCGACCGAGACGGCCACCGCGACCAAGACGCCGCTGCCGACCTACACGCCGACCGCATCGGCGACGAGCACGCCCACGTCTACGCCTACGACCACAGCCACAGCTACGGCGACTCACACCCCGACCCCGACCTACACGCCCACGCCTACAGCCACAGCCACGGCCACGCCGACCGATACGCCGACGGCCACGGCCACGGCGACCCACACGCCCACGCCAACATCGACCTCGACGCCGACGCCGACCGCGACTCACACGGCAACACCAACCTCGACGCCAATACCTACGGCTACCAGTACGGCATCACCCACACCGACCGGTACGCCGGCGGTCACCAACACCCCGGTCATAACCGGTACGCCCTCTCTGACGCCAACGGCAACTGTTATGACTGGCACGCCGTCTCCAACGCAAACGGAGACAGCAACGCCAACGCCTACGCCAACATCAACTTCGACGGCGACCTACACGCCTATGCCTACGGCCACGGCTACGGCTACACCGACCCACACCCCGACGGCCACGGCGACCTACACGCCCACGTCAACGCATACAGCCACGGCCACGGCTACCCAAACCCCGTCGCCGACACCGACGGGTACGGCAACTGCGACCTTGACCTCGACACCGACACCCACGTCTACGTCTACGGCCACAGCCACAGCTACGGCGACTCACACCCCGACCCCGACCCACACACCCACGCCACAGGCGACGTCAGAGGTTCTCCAACTAACCATCGATGAACCGCTCTATGCCGGGGCCACCCTTGTTACCGGTAAGGGCTTGCCGGGCCAGGCGCTGACGATCAAAGACCTGGATGACCCGCACATCGCTTCACCGGGCGTGGCCGATAACCAGGGACGGTATGCCGTGGACCTTGGCAAAATTCTGCAAGCATACCAAAAAAATGGCCTGGAGGTAGATCACACGATCCAGGTAGAAAGCGCCGGGCAGGTCTACCAGACCGTCGTTCAGGCTCAGATCACCGCCCAGGGTCAATTCAAAATCTATATACCGTTGGTGCACCGGTAGCCTCGTCCTGATCGAGGTGGCATTGACCGCGCACGAGGCTCTGGTTGCTCAGCCAGAGCCTCGTTTTGCGTTGCATTTTTACTTGACGATCTCACCCACTTACCTTAGAATGAATCTTGGCAACTACTCAGCTATTTAGCCAGTAGAGGTGGAGAATGATCGATACCATCCGGAGAGCGGTCCACGTGTTCCGCGCCGTCATCAGGCAAATAGTCTTCGGCAGTAGCGGGGATTTTGATCTTAGTAAGCTCAAGGCAAGGGGGTTAAAAATCGGTGAAAACTGCCACATCTTAAGTGGAGTTATCATCGATCCCAGCCATTGCTGGCACATAGAAATTGGCAACAATGTGACGCTCGCCCCGCGAGTGCATATCCTGGCCCACGATGCCAGCACCTTTATGCACCTGGGCTATACGCGCATTGGCAAGGTCAAAATCGGTGACAATGTTTTCATTGGCGCCGGTTCGATTGTTATGCCAAACGTTACCATCGGCTCCAACACGGTGATCGGGGCGGGCAGCCTGGTCAGCAAAGACGTTCCCGATGGGGTTGTGGTTGCCGGCAATCCGGCCAAGGTCATATGCTCTTTGGAAAGCTTTTTGGAGAAACACAAGCGGCAAATGGAACGCCTGCCTCGCTTCGAGGAAGAATACACGATTGTGCAGGACGTAAGCCCGGAAATGAAAGAGGAAATGAATCGAAGAATGGTCGAGGGCCAGGGCTACGTGCGTTAGGAAGTACCACCCATACCGGCGTGAGCCCCGGTTATGCCCTGGCCTCTACGGCTGCCGCTTGCGGTTAGAAAGCCAGATACCTACCCCTCCCGTACCGATTGCCGCCACGATAGAAGCGATCAAAAGAACGACCAGTAGCGTCTGTTGGCCGGATGTCTGGGCCTGGCCTGAAGATGTAGCCCGCTCCGGCGGGGTTCCGGTCGGGGTCGACTGGGGTGTGGCCGTCGAGTCGGGGACGATGGTTATTTCGGGAACGGCCGTGGCCAGCAGGCTGGCCACATCCCCGGCGGTGGAGGCGTTTGTGTCGATGAATTGTACTTCTTCTCCTTGAACCAGTGACAGGTTTCCCCCCAATCTCCAGGGCCGGTTGAGTAAAGTTTCGAACGCCCATCCCAGTGCCTGCTCGCTCGTGCCGGTGACGGCCAGCAGGGCCTTTGTCTCGTTCCACGGCGAGGGAAGTATTTGCACGTAACCCAGGTCTGTGGCCGGGGGTAGACGCAGGATCACTCTGTTCACCCGCTGCTCAATCTGGTCCGTGCCGGGGATAAAGGGTTGCGGCAGATCGTTGTTGACTTCTTGCAAGAAGGAATTTTGGGTTGGCCTTCCCAGGGCAATAATGTTGAATCCGGCCAGGTCAACCGACCGCCAGGCGTCACCGTGAACGACCGTGGGCAAATAATCATCCGCCCGGGTGGAATTACCCAGCGCGGCGGCCAGGTTTAGCAGGTTTTCAATATTATGCACTCTGGGGGAGTCCGGCACGACAATCAGTAAATCGATTAGACTCGGTTGCCTGTCGAACGGGTCCGAGAACCTGGCCAGGTCAAAGGTTGTGAGCTCAAGCTCTTCGTGGGGTAAATGCAAACGCGAGGCGTTGTCGATCACCAACCAGGCGTCTTCCGGCTCGTTAGCGCAGGGGTTGTCGTCGTCCGGAGGCAACAGTTCGACGTCAACGGTAAGTTGGTTAGACCCGCTGCCCCGCAGCGCCGACACGGGCAACGGCAGGCTAACATCGCCTTGCAGCGAAGTGCCTTTATCCAACACGATGCCGGTGAGGGGCTGCCGGTTGAGCGAAACCTTCAGCGACGATTTCCCCAGGTCGATTAACTGCGAGTGCCTGAAGATGAGTCTCAAGGAGGCATCATCGGTCAGTTTCCAACTGGGAGGCAAACCGAAGAAGTAACTTAGCGATTGGCCCCGGAAACCTTGGGCCAGGCGCTCGCCGTATCCCAGATCGTTAAATGTTAAATCTGTGCCAATAGCTTCTTCCGCTTGAGGTTGGAAGGGTTGCAGTTCCTGGACCAGGGCAAAAGCGCCCGACATTCCGGGGAAGCGAGTTTGGCTGCTCAGGGCCTGGGCTGCCTTGTGCAGGGCCGCATCGGTCAGGCCGGTAGCGATAACAATAACCTTCGTCTCATCCCAGGGCGAAACGAGTTCCTGGATAACGCCATCACTCTCCGCCACGCCACGATTATTGAGAACGAAGAAGTAATCGCTCTCAACCTCGGCGGTTGACCGTCCGCCGCTGTTGCCGGCCCCATTCGCCCCAACATTCATCGCCAGCGTATCGACGTTGATGGGCTCGTCATCGGCGTTCAACAATGTGGCCGTATGATCGATAATCGGGTTGGTAGCCGATCTGGGCAACCTGAACGTGATGTTATAGTTATGCGAACTGCCCGGTCTCAGGGTTGGTAATTCCCAGCGTATTTCATTTTGGGAAACGTCCTGCTCGCAAACCGGGTCGCAGCCCAGGAGTTCGATGCCATCCGGTAACTTGTCAACCAGAGACAACCCTGTCACCGATCGGGAGTTTGTGTTGGTGATCGTTAACCGGTAACTGAACGTATTGCCATTGCCAACCCCAATGGGCCCCTGGCTGCTGATGGCTAATTGCCGCTTGGCGAGTTGCAGCGGGGGGTCCGTCAGCTCGTATAGCTGTGGGATGAACGCATTTGAATCCGGGCGGCCGACAACGATCAAATGCTCCCGGGATGTGGTTGCGCTCAAAGCCACGTCGGTGGTGGCGCTGATGACCAGGCGATTGGCCGTCAACCCGCCCAGCCTGGCAGCGATGGAGGCGGCTGCCGTCAGTTCGGCCCCGGAAGGCCCCTCGGGCAGCACGAACCGAACCTGATCCGTATCGAACGCCTGCTGGAAGATAGGATACGGGTAGTCCTTCAATTCGACGGTCGCCGGGGACTGGTTCAGGTCCAGGGCAAAGAATGACGTGTTATGCACGAGTACCGTGGCCTGGTGCGGAGAGGTGCATAGTTGCCCGGCCTCAAACTTTATCGAGATATTGTGCTGCCGGACCTCCGGATCGTTGAGTAGCTTGGGGGGCAGCGGAATCCGCCACGGTTGGCGGTCCAGAAGGGGCCGGTCGATCACGAAGACCGTTTCGGTTTCAACGTCGTCATCAATGCTGACCGTTAGCGTGCCGTAGGACTCAGGCACTAACTGGGTTTGGCGAGAGCCAAGGGCGATATAGGAATAGCTAATGTCAAGTTCCAGGTAGCTGCCCTCAAGAACTTGCGACCCATCGGGCAGGCGCAGGTTGTACTGGGTTCCACCGGAAGGGCTCTCCATTGCCGCGTTGGCAAAGCCTAAGTCCTCAAAGGTGATTTTGAAGTCTATCGCTGCGTTGTCGGCGGTTGTGGCCGCCGTCGCCGACGGTGATGGCTCAGCGGGCAACGTGGGTGTCGGCGTGGGAGTGACCTGATTTATGGCCGCCGTCGCGGTGGGTGTGGACGTTACCTGCATCCCCGGAAAGGCGTGCAGCTCGCCTGAATCTTCTGCCGCTGCCTGGGCGGAAACCCTGGCTGTCGCCCCCGGTGACCCCAGGATCAACAGGCTTAAAAGGGTAAAACCAGCGGCAAGTAAAAGGAAGCGTAGCCTGGCTACGCTTCCTCTGGACTCGTTCATGTGCAAACTACGACTACGCACGATATGAGTAACTTTCAACAGTTAGTTTGTGATGACTTCTTCCGGCGTGGCCAGGAAGGTTTTGCTCTGGCCGCTGGCTTCGGCCTGTTGCAGCGCCTTGTTCGCCATCGCCAGCAACTCGGTGTGGCCGCTTCCGTTCAAATCGTAGGAAATGACCCCTGAGACGCCGGTCAGGTTGAGTTTGGTCCCGGTTCGTTCCAGTTCAAAGGGATGCCAGGCCATTCTGGCCTGGAGCCGTTCCATCACCGTCTTGGCCTCTTCACCCGGTAAATCGGGCAGGATAAAGGCGAAAATGTGTCCATCCAGGCGGGCGACGATGTCTTCCTGGCGCACGTATTCTTTCAAGAAGCTGGCGACTTTGCGCAGAGCTTCGTTACGCGCCTCTCTGTTCCCCAGCGAGCGAAGCGTATCCAGATAGTCAACGTTCATCAAGGCCAGGGATAGCGGATATTTGTTTCGCCTGGCCCGGCTCATTTCCTCAACGAGGCGCTGCATAAAGTGCTGCCGGTTGTAGAGGCCGGTGTCCCTATCGAGGATACTTAGCGCGCTCACGGCTTCCAGCGGCGTGCTTAAGTATTCAGACAAGAAGGCTAAACCGACGCCAAGGATCAGGCCAAAAGCGGTGCCTAAGGCCACGTTCAGTTTTCGATTCGGCTTGACGGGCCAGGGCGGTACGACCGCCTCATCCAGCAGCCTCAGAGTAAAGGTCTCGTACAGTTCTTCGGCGTAATTCAGGGTCAAGGTGCCGATGGTGTTAGCGGCATCCTTCACCAGAACCGGATCATTGCCGTCGACGGTGATGTAGATGACATTGGTCCCGGCGATGGTCTGGCTTTTGACCTCAATCTCCTCCATCTGCTCCTCGGTCAGGCCCAATTGCTCGGCGGCCTGGGACCTGATGGTGCGGCTGGTTGCCACCTCGCTATAAGTGGAAGCGATTTCCTGTCGCCGCCCCAGGACATCCAGATCGCGAACAAACGTATCAGAATCGAGCGCGGCCTGCGCCGGGGTTACGATATACGATATCCTCGCGCGCCAGGTGAAAGGCTGGGTAAAGGTGAAGTACACCGTTGCGGTTGCGGTAATCAAAAAGATTGGGATGACTATCCACCATCGCCTCAGCACAATGTTTAGATAAACTTTGAGTTCCATAATTACGTATCCTCCGTGGCGGATTTAGAGAGGCGACTCTCGAAATCTTCACTACTACGACCGGCGAGACCCCGGTTTTTTGTTAAAAGGCCCCAGCCGGTTGGCAACTTGACCTGATGTTTTCGACAAAATTGCGGTTGCCAGGCCAAAAACCCGGTTTCTTTCAGACGCTTACACAATTTCCGAACTGAGCCTTATAATAATCTGTATTGAACAACTTTGCAACTGGGGCCAATTAGTCGGCTCTTACTGCGGGGTTTGCGTCGTTTGAGATGGCTCAAGAATCGCCCGCGTTGTTATCTCTTGCTGAGCTTCCATGGACATTTGGGCGCGCTTTACCAAACTTTCGAAGGTCATAGCTTCATCTGGATAAGTGGCTACGCCGATTTTTAAGGTGGTTTTTGTATCCTTGCTGACGGCCATCTTTACCTTTTGCAGAACGCTTGACAGGTCGGTTTGATCTACCTCAGGCAGCAAGACGATGAGACTCTCATCTTGCTGGGCAATAATATCATAATCGTGAAGCGTTTTGTTTAGCGCCCTGGCCACATTGGCGGTGAGGTAACGTTTGGTCATTCTGGCCTCGATCTCTTCCAGGGCCCGGCTCAGGGCTGTATCGACGTTGCCCTCATCAACTTTGAGACAAATCAGCGAAAGCGGCCGTTGGTGGCGTCGCGCCCGGCGCAGTTCACGGTACATCACGCCCTGACTCTCGGTCAGGTTGGGCATTAACTCGCCCCAATTCATCAAGGTGATGGCTTCAACGGCCTCGTCGATGCGTTTGAGGTGATGGTTAATCTGCCGGGTTAACATACTGGTCAGGATGATCCCGGACAACTCCGTAATCGTCAGGGGCAAGGCGCTGCCGGTAATCGGCGCTCCATACCACGTTTTCACCAACAGGAAAAGGGGCACCGGTAGCAAAACCAGGATGGTTAACGGGATTCTTTGCAGTTGGACGATGAGCAGGGTGCTAATAGCTACTATAGCTACAAAACTGTAGGTAACTCGCTTGATGTCCACGTGACCGAGATCAATTATATCGAGCCGTTCAATATTGAAGAAGAAAATGAGCCAAACAATAAGCGCTGCGATCCAAAAGCGAAGTTGAGTCATTCGAACGGTCACTCCAATTTTCAAACCAGGTATCTGTCCGCGAATAACTTTGCACTTTTCCCAAGAAACATCTTGCAGAAAACGGGAGGTTATTTTTAGACAATCGCTAAGCATCCAGGCTGATAACCGTCCTAAAGGTATCATAGACTCATTGGAAGATCATATGAAAGGTCTAGGAAAAAAGTTGGAATTGTTAGAATGATTTTATGCTTTGCTTGCCCTATTTGTCATATGGTATAATTTGGCGTATGGCTAAAGAACGTTTGTACCGCACCGAAGGGCTGGTTTTACGCCGCACTGACTTTGGCGAGGCCGATCGCTTGCTGACCGTTTTTACCCCCGATCTGGGCAAGTTGCGCTTGATCGCCAAGGGCGCTCGCAAAACCAAAAGCCGTAAAGCCGGGCACATCGAGCTGTTCACCCACACGGCCTTGCTGGTCGCCAAGGGGCGCAACCTCGACATAATCTCCCAGGCCGAGTCGCTGGAGTCCTTCCGCCCCCTGCGGGAAGACCTGGGCCGGATCAGTTATGCGTACTATGTCGTAGAGTTGCTGGATCGCTTCATCGAGGAGGGAGACGAGAACTTCCCCCTATTTGAGTTGGCCCTACGCACCGTGGCTCGCCTTAGCGATGAGGCTGCGGAGAACCTCTTTTTGGCCCTCCGGTATTTTGAGCTGCATTTGCTGGGGTTGACCGGTTTTCAGCCCCAGCTGCATTTTTGCGTGGCCTGCGGCAACCCGCTGCAGCCGGTGACCAACTACTTCCAGGTAGCGGATGGCGGCGTCCTGTGCCCGAAGGACGGCGAAGCTCGCGCCCACGCCGAGCCGCTGCTGGTTGCCACCTTGAAGGTGCTGCGCTTCCTGCAAACCGAGGCGTGGCCGAGGGTGAAAGGGTTGCAATTGACCCCCGCCACTGGCGAGAAGGTGGAGAAAACCTTGCAACGTTACATAACCTATCTGCTGGAGCGCAAGCTGAAAAGCACCGACTTTTTGAAGCATTTGCAGGAGCAGGAACGGAGGAGCTAGCATGTCCGATGCAGCCGTATTAAGGGCTAATGAAAGTTAAGAAATTAAATCGGTAATGCCGCCTCATTTCCGAAATCGACGGAGTGGGTCGGCCAGGACTTCTCCCCCCTCTCGCTTCGCGTCCCCCCGCTGGGGGGAGGATTGGCGGGCTTCCCCCCCAGCGGGGGGGATTGAGGGGGGGAGAACTCCACCAATGCTAAACACAACCATCCTGAATTGATTACCGGATTAATTATTTAAACTCAATTAGCCCTTTCAGGCCGGAGGGCTGAAGCCCTCAATACAATGCCTGGCTACCCATCGCCAGGCAGATAGCTATTTTATACGAGGAGACGCGAGAACGCTATGATGACCCCCCCCCTCAACTTTCAGCAAATCATCCTGACCCTCCAGCAGTTCTGGGCCGACCGTGGCTGCACTATCTGGCAGCCGTATCATGTGACCGTCGGGGCCGGCACGGCCAATCCGGGCACCATCCTGCGCGTGCTCGGCCCGGAGCCGTGGAACGTCGCTTACGTGGAACCATCGTTCCGCCCCGATGATGGTCGCTACGGCGATAACCCCAACCGGATGCAAATGCATACCCAATTCCAGGTCATCTTGCAGCCGGACCCCGGCGATCCGCAAGAGCAATACCTGGCCAGCCTCTTCGCTCTGGGTCTTGACCCGGAGGAGCACGACATTCGCTTTGTCGAGGACAATTGGGAAAGCCCGGCTCTAGGAGCCTGGGGCCTGGGCTGGGAAGTCTGGCTGGACGGCATGGAGATCAGCCAGTATACCTATTTTCAGCAATCGGGTGGTTTCACCCTGGACCCGGTCGCGGTTGAGCTGACCTACGGCCTGGAACGGATCGCCCTTTACCTGCAAGGGGTCGATAGGGTTTGGGACATTGATTGGGATGGCCGCCAGACCTACGGTGAATTGCTCCTGCGGCAGGAAATCGAGCACTGCATCTACAATTTTGAGCTGGCCGACATCGACGGCTTAACGGAGCTGTACAACTTTTACGAGGCCGAAGCCCTGCGTTGCCTGGAGCGCGGCCTGGTCATCCCCGCCCACGACTACGTCCTCCAATGCTCCCACGCCTTCAATATCCTCGACACCCGGGGCGCGATCGGCGTCACCGAGCGGGCCGCCTACTTCGGGCGGATGCGCCGTCTCTCCCACCTGGTGGCGGAGGCTTTCAGCCGGCAGCGCCAGGAGCTGGGCCATCCCCTGCTCAAGTATATGCCCGACCGCGAAACCCGGCCGCGTTCACAGCGCCAGCAGCAAACGGGCGAGCGCGAGCCAAAACCCTTCGCCCCGTTCGTCCTGGAAATCGGCTCGGAGGAGCTGCCGGCCAGGGAGGTGACCACCGCCATTGCTCACCTGGAGGCGGCGGTGCCGGATTTCCTGGCCGGGTTGCGACTGCCGGTGTCCGAAGATACTATCAAGGTCGCCGGCACGCCCCGCCGGCTGGTTGTTTACATCGACAGCTTGCCGGGTAGACAGCAGGATTTCGAGGAGACCTTCCGCGGCCCGGCGGCCAAAGTCGCCTTCGATGCCGGCGGCCAGCCAACCAAAGCCGCTCTCGGCTTCGCCCGAAGCAAAGGCGTTGAGGTAGCCGACCTGGAAGTGCGCGATCTGGACGGCGGCCAATACGTGGTGGCTACCGTCAAAACCGAGGGCCGGCCCAGCACCGAAGTTCTGGCTGAAGCCTTGCCGGACCTGATCAAAGGCATCCCCTTTGGCAAAAGTATGCGCTGGCTGGCCTCGGCCCAGGTTGGCCGGGAGGTGGCTGGCACTACCTACAGCCGCCCCATCCGCTGGCTGGTGGCCCTGTTCGGAGCCGAGATCGTGCCCTTCGATTACGCCGGCGTTGCCTCGGAGCGCACCTCTCGCGGCCTGCGCCCGGAAGGCTCACCCGGCATCGACATCGCCGATGCCGGCAGCTACTTCCAGACGATGGCCGGGCAGCGCATTGCGGTTGACTTCAACGAAAGGCGGGCCAGCATCCAGGCCCAAATTCAGGCGCTGGCCGCCGAAGTCGGTGGCCGGGTTCCCGATGACCCCGACCTGCTGGAGGAAGTGACCAATCTGGTCGAGCAGCCAACCGCTTTCCTCGGCACGTTTGACGAGACACATCTGGCCCTGCCGGAGCCGGTGCTGGTGACCGTGATGAAAAAGCACCAGCGTTACTTTCCGGTAGTCAAGGACGAAGGACGAAAGACGAAGGACGAAGGACCAGGATTCGTCGTTCGTCGTTCGTCCTTCGTCTCTGGTTCGTCCGGGGGGAGTTTGTTGCCCTACTTCATTGCCGTCCGCAACGGCGGCGGCGTCCACCTGGACACCGTCCGGGCCGGCAACGAAGGCGTGCTTCGCGCCCGCTTCGCCGACGCCGACTTCTTCTTCAAGGCGGATACGAGCCACAAGCTGGAAGAGTTCCTGCCCCGGCTGGACACGCTGGTCTTTCAGGAAAAACTGGGGTCGATGCTGGACAAAAGCCGGCGGCTCGAAACCCTGGCCCCGCAAATCGGCGAGCGGCTGCATCTGACCGCCGGCGAGATCAAGACGGCTGAGCGAGCCGCCCGCCTGAGCAAGGCGGATCTGGCCACGCAGATGGTCGTTGAGTTTACCGGCCTGCAGGGGGTGATGGGCTACGAGTACGCCCGGCTTTCCGGCGAACCCGAGCCGGTGGCCGTAGCAATTATGGAGCATTACCTGCCGCACGGCCTGGGTGGAAGTTTGCCGCAAACCGGGCCGGGGATCGCCCTCAACCTGGCCAACCGGCTCGACAGCCTGGCCGGATTATTCGCCGTGGGGCTGGCCCCGTCCGGCTCGGCCGACCCCTTTGGCCTGCGCCGCGATGGCCTGAGCCTGGTCACGATCCTGTTGGAAAAGGAGCTTGACTTCTCCGTGGCCGAGGGGCTGGAACTGGCCGCGGCCTTGCAGCCGGTCCCGGTTCCCCCGGAGGCGCTGGCCGCCAGCCGCGATTTTGTGCGCCGCCGTCTGGAAGGTCTCCTGCGCGAGCGAGGGCTGCCGCACGATGTGGTTCAGGCCGTCCTGGCCGATCCTGCCTGCGGCGACACCCCGCACCGCGCCCGGCAGGCCGCCGAAATCCTGGCCCGGTGGGTCAGGCGCGACGATTGGAGCGAGGTTCTCAACGCCTACGCCCGTTGCGTGCGGATTCTTCCCAGGGAATGGAGGGCGGCCGGCGACAGGAGCGGGCCGGCCATCCAACCGGCTCTGTTCACCGAACAACCGACCCGGGACCTGCACGCCGCTTACGAGCGGGCGCGGGCGGCGCTGTCACCGGCCTCAACCTTCGAAGCCGTCCTGGCCGAAATCGAGGGCCTGGTCCAACCCATCAACACCTTTTTCGATGAGGTGCTGGTTATGGCCGACGACGAGGCCATCCGCCAGAACCGTCTGGCCCTGCTCAAGGGCATCCGGGACTTAACCCAGGGCTACGCCGACCTGAGCCATCTGCAAGGATTCTAGTCCTGCTGCCGCGCCATCCATTCCAGCGCCGCCGCCGCCAGGGCCGCCGCGCCGATGGGCAGCGCGTCCTCGTCGATGCGGAAGGTGGGCGTGTGGACCATATGGCGCTTCGTCCAGGCCGGGTTGTGAACGCCCAGGCGCAGAAAACACCCCGGCGCTTCACGGGCCATAAAGCTGAAATCCTCGGCGGCCATAATTTTGGGCGCTTCCCGCACCTGCTCCCGGCCCAAGAGCGCGCTGGTCGCGGCCACCGCCACCTCGGTCGCCTGCGGGGCGTTGACCGTCGGCGGGTAGCCGGGCTGGATGTCCAACTCGAAGCGCCCGCCCAACGGCTCGATCACGCGGCAGGCTCGCCGTAACTCCTGGTGCAGCAACTCCCGGCTCTCGGCGGTGAAACTGCGGATGGTGCCGGTCATCGTCACCTGGTCGGCGATGATGTTGTCCTTGGTCCCCCCCTCGATGGTGCCGATGGTGATCACTCCCTCCTCAACCGGATTCAGGCGACGGCTGACCACCTGGTGCACCGCCTGGATCACGTGGGCCGACAGGGCAATGGTGTCGATGGCCGCCTGAGGCCGGGCGGCGTGGCCGGCCTGGCCGCGCAGCACCAGCACAAACCTGTCCGCGCTGGCCATCATCGGCCCGGAGCGGGTGCTGATCTGGCCCACATCGTGGGTCGGATCGACGTGGACCCCGAACACCGCCTCCAGGTCCCGCAAGGCCCCCTCCTCGACCATGCGCATCCCCCCCGACTTGCCCTCCTCGTCCTGGCCCTCCTCGCTCGGCTGGAAGAGAAGGCGGACCGAGCCGGGCAAGCGCCCCTGGTCGGCCAGCTCCTTCAAGATTGTGGCCGCGCCCAGCAGCATGGCCGTGTGCGCGTCGTGGCCGCAGGCGTGCATAAGGCCGGGGCGGGTGCTATCGAAGTCGGTGCCGTTGGCCTCGGTGATGGGTAAGGCGTCCATATCGGCCCGCAAACCGACCACCGGGCCCTGGCCGCCGCGAATCGTGCCGACCACGCCGGTCTTGGCCACCTCGGTTTCGGCGTCGATGCCCAGGTCGGTCAGGGCGGCGTTGACCAGACCGCTGGTGCGAAATTCGTTGAAGCCCAATTCGGGATGGCGGTGGATGTGGCGACGCCAGGAACGGATCTTCTCGTGCAGTTCTTGGGCCCGCTGCAACACTTCAGCGCCGGTCACGGGCCGGTCTGATGTTGATGTCATAGAGGTTCACCTTTCAGAATTTGAAACTACTCAGCCATACCTGTAGCCAGTATTTCATCCTTGGGTATTCGGTATTGGTTACTGGTAATTATTGCGAATAACCAATACCTAATACCCGATTACTCGGCCTGGGGCTTCTGCCTGAGTAGTTACCAAAATTTTGGGTTGGCTTTGCATCCGAACAGGCCAGTGATGATAACACCGCCCCGCAGATTCCCCAAACCCGCCGGCCAAAGTTGACGAATCGGGCCGATTGGTATTAAATCTCTGTTATTCCCGCGGCGCGGGGGGATTGCCGGTTCTGCCGGACAAACGCGCCGGGCCTGCTGGCATCTGCCAGGAGGATGCTTCTCCAGGAGTTTCCGTGACATGCCCCAGGTGTAGGGACGGCGCTCGCGTCGCTCCCTCCTCACCGGCATTTCCAGGAGACTCAGCAGATCCAATTTTTGAGGAGTGAGGCACGCCTACGTGCCGAACGGAGCCGCACCTGGGGGTGCTGGCTCCTCAAATTTGGATCTATTGAGACTGAAGGATTTTACCCCCGCCGCGTATAATTCAATATCCGAGGTAACCGCCCAACCCCAGGGTGCGATGTGCGCTCGCTGCATCATACCGCCGTTCGCCGGCCAGAGTGCGTCGCGTCCGGGTTAGCCTGGGCGGTTGCCAAATATCCAATCTCAATAGGGGGGATCTCATGATCGACTCACAAGTGAAAAGACCGATTAGACTGGTCGTCAGCGTGTCTTTAGGAGTATTGTTAACAACGTTGCTGGTGCTTCTCCTCGCCGGGCCGCCGAGACTGGCCCTGGCCGCCAACTGTAGCGTTCCGTCAGGAACCTATCCAACCATCCAGGCTGCCATCAACGACAGCAACTGCGACACCATCAACCTGATGGGGATGACTTATACGGAAAATCTCAACATCCCTCGCAGCCTGACGATGCAAGGCGCAGGCATAGTGACGACCACCATCGATGGCAACAACGGCACGCGGGTTATCACCGTCACCGGCTCCAGCACGATGGTTACGATCAAAGACCTGCGCATCACCGGCGGCGACGCCTCCAATGCGGATCCGGTTGTGGTCGTAACCGGGCGCATCGGCGGTGGAGTGCTGGTGGATGGCGGCGCGATGTTGTACCTCGATAACGTGCGGGTGTACAGCAACACCGCCCGCGCCAGCGGCAACGGCACCGGCTTTGGCGGCGGCATCGGCGTGCGGGGCGGCTCGACGCTTCACGTCCAGAATTCAAAACTCGATACCAACCTGGCCAACAGCAGCGCCACCGGCCAGACCGGCTTTGGCGGCGGTCTGGCCGTCGTCAACGGCTCGGCTTATGTGACCAGCACGACCATCAGCTCGAACACGGCCAAAGTGGTCAACACCAGCGGCGGCGGCCAGGGCGGCGGGCTGTACGTGGCCGGCGATGCCCTGGTCAGCCCCGACCGGGCCATCCTGTACCTGACCGACAGCTCGGTGATGGCCAATAAGGCCTACGACGTGAATGCCACGGGCGATGGGGAAGGGGGCGGCCTGTTCATCGGCAACAGCGACGACACCCGCGTGGTGCTGAACGGCAACACCTGGCAGGGCAACTACGCTCGTAGCAAAACAGCCGCCGGAGGCCGGGGCGATGGGGGAGCCATTGCCGTGGAGTTCACCAGCGGCGGGGCCACGCTGACCGCAACCCGCGACACCTTCGCCGGCAACGTCGCCAACGCCAGCGATGGGGACCACGCCGTCGACGAGGCTCGCGGCGGGGCAATCTCCCTCGATACCTCGCAAACGGATGGCACGATCACGGCCACGTTGACCTACATCACTATGACCAATAACATCGCCAAATCTGGCATTGGTACGGGCGAGGGACGGGGCGGGGGTATTCACGCCCGGCACGCCGCCGTGACGCTTGACCGCTCGACATTGATCAGCAACACGGCCGCCATCAGCGATGACGGCAACGGCGGCGGCCTCTACGCCCGGGAACCGCTGGCCGGAAACAACATCGTCGTGGTCAACACCGTACTGGCCGACAACACGGCCCGGGGCAACGGCCGGGGGGCGCAGCTTCACCTGGATTTCACCTCCGCCAGCCAGAACGAGCTAAGTGTGGTTCACAGCACCCTGGCCAACAACACTCTGAACTCGCACGAAGCCCTCTTCTTCAACGGCCCGACGGCCGGCGACCAGCTTTCAATCACCAATACCATCATCGCCAGCCACACGGCGGGCATCCGCAATGTCAACGCCACCGGTTTCTTGAGGGGGCAATACCTGCTCTTCTTCGGCAACACCGAAGACCAGCCCGCCGCAGGCACAACCGCCTTCCCCGATACCACGAACTGGTTTAACGGAGACCCCGACTTCGTCGATCCGGCGGCGGGCGACTATCACATCGAAACCAATTCGGCGGCGATTGATAAAGGCATCGACGCCGGGATCAACGTCGATCACGACGGCCAAACCCGCCCGTTCACCAGCAGCGGCCAGTTCGACATCGGCGCGTTCGAATGGCCGCATTTCATCCTGGACCTCTACCTGCCGGTGGTTATTAAATAACTCAAGTTGCCACCTGCACC
>JBHHXL010000063.1:0-16333 GCA_046757065.1 Anaerolineae bacterium | reverse complement strand
CGAGCCAACAGCTTATTGTAAGTGCGTCGCACCTAAAATTTGGGACGCACCCTCGCGTCCCCCGCTGGGCTGACAGAAGAAATCACTGCTCCCCCAAATCCGCTCCTAATCTCTCCAACGAGTACTTTAAGACGCGGTTGTTATCCGCATCGGCCACGTAAAGGAAGCCCTGGTCGTCGGTAGCCAGGCCCTGGGGCAGGGCGAAGGCCGCCAGGTCGAAGCCGTACTGGCCCCACGTGCCGACCAATTCGCCTTCGTCCGTAAAGGCCAGGACGCGGTACGCTTCCGGATCGCTGGCGAAGACCCGGCCCCGGTCGTCGACGGCCAGGTAGGGTTTGTTGAAGATCGATTCCCCGGTCCAGCCATTGACCTCCCACTCGGCTACCGGCTCGAAGTCGGGGCCGAATTTTTGGATACGGCGGTTCCAGGTGTCGGCCACATAGAAATTGCCCAGGCCATCCAGGGCCAGGCCCACCGGCTCCTCGAAACGACCGGGGATGATACCGGGCCCGCCCCAAGAGTCGAGATACTGGCCCTCGGCGCTGAATTTCTGGATGCGCTTGTTGCCGGTGTCGGTCACGTAGACATTGCCCGCTTCGTCGATAACCACCTCGCGCGGGCCGTAGAACAAGCCGGGCGCGGCTTCAATGTTGCCCTGGGTGTCGGTCAACGGCCCGCCCCACTCGAACAGATAATTGCCCCCGGCATCGAAAACCTGGATCCGGTTGTTCCAGGTATCGGCCACGTAGACATTCCCGTTGGGAGCGATAGCGATGCCCCACGGCTCGCTGAACTGGCCCGGCCCTGTGCCTTGTTCGCCCCACTTCGCCAGGAAATTGCCCTCGCTATCAAACACCTGGACGCGATGGTTACCGCTATCGACTACATAGACCTGCCCCTGCGGCGAAACGGCCAGATTGCGCGGGGCGATAAACTGGCCGTCGCCGCTGCCGTTGCTGCCCCAGGCCGCGACCGCCGCCAGCTCGAAGCGCTTGCCCTCGAAGGGATCGCCCGGCACATCGGCCAGGGTCAGCGGCCCGCTGCGATAGTCCCACAGCTCGTTACGCACATCCTTACGCACATAAAGGTAAAAGCGATGCACAAAGGGCCATTCATTTAGCTCGTAATCGTCAAACTTGCGGTAAAAGATGATGTTCCACAACTTGCGCCGGTTATCCCGAATGACCTGCTTCTGCGCCCGGATCTCTTCGACCGGCGTGGCCTGGGCCGGGTTGCGCCACTCGATAAATGCCTGGACCGGCGTGCGGGGGCTGATGTAATCCCGCCAAATCTTGCCAAAGGTCTGCTCCTTGTAATCCTCGACCGGCCACCACACCAGCCGGTAGCGGAAGCGGTCGTAGTTATTGCCCAGGAAGGGCTTGACCTTGTCCTCCTGGCCGGGATCGATGATGAGGACGGGCGCATCCAGCGCCTCACGGCTGGGGCTGTCTCCGAAGAAGACGCGGTTGGGATACTGGCGCATATACCACTCCAACGGCCATTCGGTGCCCTTGCTGTAGGCGATCTTGATCTGCTTATCGCCGACGGTGCGCTGGGAGATGTCGTCGATCTCGTTCAGGGCCAGCTTCACGTCAGGCGCGGCGTGGGCGTAAACCAGCGGTTCGTTGACGTAGTCGTAGTTGACAAAGGAAAACAGCCAGGCAAAGCGCACCGTCAGCAGGGCCAGAACGGTGAACAGGACGATAAAGACCAGACGCATTGGCCCGCCGGCGGATAGCCGCCGCCCGTTGCGCACCAGGCCCACCACGATGAAGACGGCTACAACCGCCGCGGCCACGAACTGCAACGTCTGCCGCAGATCGTTAAGGCTCTGGCCCTGGAAGGGACGCACGCCGAACAGCGCGATCAGGGCCGCGCCCAACAAGGGGATCAACACGGCGAAGATCACCCCCTCCCGCCGCCAGACCCGGCTCCAATCGAAGCCGGAGGCAATCGATTGGACCACGTGCCCGGAGAGCAGAATCAGGGGCAGGGTGATGTGGACGGTAAGCCAGGGCATCTTTTCGCCGGCCCAACTGTAAATGAGGAGGGAGGCCCAGGACCAGTAGATCAGGTAGTTGGCGAACGTCCCGCCGTCAGAGGGCCAGATGCCGGGCGCGATGGAACCGTCTTTGGCCAATTTCTGCCTGGTCTCGGCGCGCGGCTCGGCGTGCGAGGGCGCGCCTCTGATCAGATAGACCAGGCCACCGATCAAACCGGTAAAGAACGGCAAAAACTCGTAGAGCGGGACCAGCAGCAAATAGTAATACCAGGGCTGGCCGCCACGCTGCACATCCTGCTGCTGGAGCCAATAGCTGATCGCGCCGTAAGTTCCGGTCCCCAATCCGGTGGGGTTGCTGAAGAAGGTCGTATACAACAGCACAAAAATGACAGCGCCCAGGCCAATCGCCCCCCAAATGACGCGCACGATGGGCGGCTGCCAGTACCGCTCCAACCGTTTCAGCACCGCCGTCCTGGCGATGTAGGCCAATCCGCCGAAAGCCAGAGCCAGGCCCAGGCCGATGGCGATCTCCAGGCCGGGCGCGGCCTCCCACACTTTCAGCAGCAGCCGGCTCGGATCGGAGGCCGGGCGGATCAGGGCCACCAGCGCTTCGAGGGTCAGGAAAACACCCGCCAGGGCCACGACAACCAGCAGCCCAAGCAGGCCGCCATACACACCGACGCGGGCAACATCCGGCAGGGCCAGGCGGGCCAGGGTGGCGGATACCGGCCGGCGGAGGCGGTCGACGTTGGCAGTCGTCAGGAGCCAGCCTCCCAGCAGGCCGGCGGACAGCAGGCACAACTCGATCAGGTGCTTGGGGTCAAAAGCCTCTTCACCTTCGGCGGGGGGGGCAAACTCGAATCCGGTCAAAACAATGACCCCTACAATCAGCCCAACGATTACAGCCAAAATCCCGATCCTCAAGAACGCGCGAAAGCGGGCGGGCAATCGCTCCCAGACTACCATATAAACGATAAAACTAAAGCCGATAAAGCCGTGGATGAATGCCACCTCTTTCGTCGCCAGCGACAGAGCCACCGCCGCCGCCCCGACATAGAGCCAGCGCGCGGCCCGGGTGCGCATATACTGGAAGAGGGCAATCGCCATCAAGACGGTCCAGACCGTTATAAAAATATCGTGGCGGATGTAGCGGCTGTAGTAGAGGATGCCGGGCGAAATGAGCAGCATCAACGAGGCAGCCAGCGCGCCGATGCGCCCCAACCAGGGCCGCAACCAATAAGGCAGTATAACCAGGACGACGCCGAACAGGGCGGTACTGATGCGGGCCGTAAAATCATTGTCTCCAAAAAGGAAATAAAAAAAGGCGTTAATGTGAAAGAGAAACGGCCCGTGCATCAACGGATCGTGCTGGTAGCCCTTGCCCGCGTACAGATTCCAGGAATAGAGCGCGTGCAGGCTCTCATCGTGGCTCATGACGCGCGCCCCGACCTGCCAGAAGCGGGTAAAGATGGCCGCAACGAAGATGGCTGCGTACAGAACCAGCTCCCAATTGATCGCCGCCACCGCGAGGACGGGCATATCCAGCACCGAGGGCCGGGTTTCAGATTTGATGGCCACAGCTATTTCCTCCAATTACTCCAAAATCACTGCCTGACCCACAAGACCACCCGCTCTCCGGCGGGCATCGTTGGCGCTTCGCGGAACAGGAGCCAGCGGATGAACAACTTGGGCCCCAGGCCGGCCGGTCGCCAGGAAGCCTCGATCATAAAATCTTGCCCGGCATAGGGGCCTTCAATGCCCAGCGCCTCGAAGGGAATATCCGGCGCGGCGAGAATGGCGATGGCGTTGTTGCCCTCCGCCGGGCTGGCCGTCCCTGCTTCAGCCGCAGCCACCGGATTCAAATGGCTGAAATCGCGCAGGCGCCAGCGCACGAGAGGCGAATCCAGGCCGATCACCTTCACATCCAGCAACGTTGGATCGCCTACCCGCTCTGCGGAAAGATCGGCCAGAACGGACTCCAACGTCAGCAGGCCGGTGGCGGGCGCTCGGATAACGAGGGGCTGGTACGGCAATAAGCGCAGGGGGCCATAATTGAGACGCCAGGCGCTGGCCAGCGAGGCCAGTAAGGCCAGGGTCAGGACGGTCAAGCTCAACCCGCGCAGGCCCACGCCGAACCCGTACCCGACGACAAACAACAGGACCAGCACCAGGAAGGCCACCTCGACGACCGCCGGAATGAGCCAGGCCTGACTGCAATTAGGCGTATCGGCCACGCATCGCGTCCAGAGGGTCAACTCGATATAGGCGAAGGCGTTCATGACCAAACCCACGCCGAGGATCAAGCCCTCGCGCCCCCACCCCCCTTCCGCCCGCAGGCGCCGGCCCAGATAGTCCAGGGCCAAACCGCCCAACAAAGCCAGCGGCAGCACCGGCAGCAACGCCGCATCCTGCGGCCGGCCGGCCATCGCCAAATCCAGGATCAGACTCGCCACCAGCCAGGTGATCAGGAAGATGCCAAAACGATGGCGGCGCAAGATCACTAACGACAGGCCGATGAGGCTGGAAACCACAAGCAACGGCTCGTAGAACAGGAGTAGCAAGATAGCCGGATAACCGCCAATTTGTCCTTCCAGGCGGCCAAAGCCCGACAGCCAGGTGGAGAACAAATCGCTCGTGGCGGCGATGCCATCCAGGTTAAAAAGAGCCGAGGTGCTCAACACGACAAACCCTGCCAGGCCCCAAATAACGGCCCGTTGCAGTTCAGCCCCCCACAAATCTTGAACAGAGCGCGTCCTTGACCCAGGACGAGCTCTCAAGTATGTCAGGCCGGCGGCCAGGCCCAGCGCAATCAGGAGGGAGTAGACCAGAGACCCGGAGGTAAGGGCAATTGCCAGCCCCAGGCCGGCCAGCAAGGGGGCGACGGTGCGCGGAAGCAGCGGGGCGGGGGAGGAATTCGGGTCGCCGCTGCCCGCCGCCTGTCCGGCGCCCTCAAACCAGTTCAGCACGCCAACCACGATGGCCAGGCCCCCGGCGGCCACGCCGATCTCTCCGTTAGCCGTGCGCGACAGGTACAACGCCAGCGGTGAAAAGGCCAACAATATGGCAGCAGCCAGAGCGCCAACTCGCCCAAGCTGCCGGCGCAGCCCCAGCGGCAACAGGACGAGGCCGGTTCCCAGCAAGGCCGGGCCCAGGCGGGCCGTCACCTCAGTTGCATCGAACAGGAAAAAAAAGAAACTGCCCAGGGAAACCATCAGGGGGCTGTAGTTGCCGCCGCCGGGCAATCCACCCCGGGATAAATCCAGGGCCACCAGAGCGTCCCCGGCTTCAAGACTCGATAGGGGAAACACGTCGAGCCGCCACAATCGCAAACCCAGGGCCAGCAAGGCTACCAGTGCGTACAAGCCTATTTCCAGCGTTAACCAGGCGAACGCCGGTTGAAAGCCACCTTCAGGATCAGCCTCAGAGGTGTCAATCAGCCCCGCTGGATGGGCCAGCTTCGATTTTTCGGCTAGAGTCGTTGAGTCCATAATTGTTGTCATTCACCGTTCATTGTCCATTGTCACAGCCTTCGTTGATAGATCGTCACCTGCCCCTGCTGGAAAACAACGTCCATAAACCGGCCAAATTTGCTTAAACCCGCCGGGTTGTAGCGCTCCCGCTCCAGGGGGCCGACATAGACGTAGGTTATATCATACTTGTCAAGCAGGGTCAAAGCCTGTTCGGGGCTGAGGCCGTTGTACAGGATTTCGATATCGGGCTCGCGGCGGGCCGGCTCGTCGTAATTGCCCCGCCACTGGCTTTGATGGCCACCCCAGCCCAGTAGCGTTGGCAGGCCGGTCAGGGCCGAGACGCGGCTGATATACTGGTAGGCCGCGTAGCTCGCGCCGGGCGCTTCCAGGACCACAGCGCCATCGGTTGCATGTTGGCGTAACCACATGATGCCGGCGTAATCATCCGGATGCTGCTGCTGAATCCAGGCAATGCCGTTCAGGGTAGGCTCCCGGCCAAAGTTGCCGGTCTTGTTGAGGATAGCCAGGATGGGATAGACCAGACCGGCCACAATCAGAACGGCCATCGTCGCCTGGAAAGCGACCACCAGGCCACGCCGCCGGGCCCGGCTGACGATGTACACCCCATACGCCGAGGCCAGGGCAAGCAAGACCCAGGCCTGAAAATAGAACTTGAAGATGGTGTTCATCCGAATCCCGAAATTATCTCGCAAATATACGAACTCGACGGAAAGCGGCAGCAGTAAACCGACGGTCAGCAAAATCAGCACAAATTGATCGATGTCCGGCTGCGCTGCGGCAGCTTTCGGCGGCCTGGCGGGCGGCCAGAGGAGGGCCAGGGTCCAGCCCAACAACCCACCGACGAGCAAGAACGTCCAGGGGTTTAACAAACGCCGCCGGGCGATCTCCCGCCCCAGGTCGGAGAGGGAAGCCCCGCCCAACGCCTCTTGCACGGCAGGGCTACCGAGCGTCGCCTGAATAAACTCGCGGCCGGCCGGGCTGAGCAACAATGAAATCGCCACCAACAGCAGCAGCCCCAGCGGACCCAGCACCGCCAGCGGCAGTGTCCGGCGCAAGTTTTGCCGCCAGCCCGACCGCTGCCCGGAAAGGCTCAGCAACACCCCCACCGCCCCGACCAGGAACGGCCCGAAAAAGACGAGAAACTGCGGCAGGCGGGTCGGGTTCCATAAGTTGGGCAGCAGACCTCGCGCCTGCGATTGGAAACCGATGTAGAACGGAAAATAAAACGCAAACCCCAAAAACCCCAGGGCTATCGCTCCCGCTATGGCCAGGAGCGGCCAATCCTCCCCCCCCCGCCGCGAAGCGTGCCATAGGGCCAGGGCCAGGGCCATGACCAGCAAATAGATGGGGAAATCCCAGGTGTTCAAAAAGCCCAACGCCCCCAGACAAAGGGCGGTGATAGCAAACTCTATCTTGCCGCCGGTCGCTGCCACGACGCCCTGCAAGCTGTCGCGAGCCAGCGTCCCTAACCGCCCAGGCAGATTGCCCATCTTGAGAGCATCATCACTATACGAAAAGCCTGTGCTGGACAGGAATAAATTCAAGGCCAGGCCCACAGCCAGCAGCACAAAGGGCAAGGCCAACACGTGGGGATGGACGTCGGCCAGCAGGAAGCTGAAAAACGGAAATTCATCGATGACCTCTTGCTCGCCGCCGGCCAGGTTGTAATCGGTCAACACCCGCGAACCGCGCCACCACCAGATGAAGCGATCGGGGATCCAGCCGCCCGGCCCTGGCGGGGGCGCCTTCAAATCCCGGATGTCCAGCCAGGTCCAAAAACGAGCCGGGAACAGACCCCGGGCGTGGAATACCTCTAACAATCCTTCCAGATGGCCCATCACCGCCACGAAGAGCGCCGCCAGCAGCCCGTAGAGAAGACTCGGAGATGAGGAGAGCGAAGCGGGGCCGGTTTCACCCTTCTTCCCCGCCTCCTTGAAGGCAATCAGGTTGGCAACGACGCCGAAGGCTCCGGTCAGGGTCATCGCAAACAGGGACGGCACGTACAGGTTGAAGGCTGAGATCGAAACGATGCCGCTGAGGCGGGTAGCCATACTCATCAGGACATAACCGAAATAATAGTAACTGATGCCAAAACCGGATAGCCAGGGGTCCTGGGGCGGGAAAGCGCTGCTGCGTAAATTGGCGTTGATGAAGGCGATCTCCATCCACTTTTCCCCGCCGGCGGTTTCGATGTTGGGGTTGTAGGCTTTGTAAACCGCCCAGCCGACGAAACCGGCGGTGAACAAAAGCTCCACCGTCAGGACATAACGCCACTCCGAGCGGAGCCAGCCAAATGCAGAAGCGAGGGAGCGACTCGCCGCCGAGGCTTGCCCCTCGCCGTCTCTCCCCCGCCGCCACACCAGGACGACTCCCAGGGCGATGACCACGGCTATGGCCCAGACAATGCCACCGATGCTGATTCTCAGCAGGCCGAAGCTCCCCCCCAACCACCACACGTAACCGACCAGCAGCAGCCCCAGGGGTCGGGCGAAGGCATAGCCCCGATCGGGCAGGTTGCCCAGCAAGTTCAAGGCCAGCAGCCAGCCGATCAGGCCAAAGAGTTGGATGATGAGCCACCAGATGAGAATGGGTGTGAAATCCAAGCACTCGATCCTTGTTTCAAGTATCCGGTGTCAAGTTTCAGGTATCAGGTGGGTGGGCTTCAATACCTGACCTCCACCTTAAATTCAGCGGAGCTGCGTCGCGATCTCAATCAACGCCTCAGCCGATAAATCGCTGCTGCTGAGCTTGACCAACATTTCCCCCTGCTCCCAAACCAGGTTGCGCACGGGCCGGCCGGCCGGCTCCCCCAGCACAAGCAGCACCGCCGGAAGTTCGCCGACCATCACCGGTTCACCGGCAGCCACCTGACCCGCCAAAAACCGCAACTGCTCGATTTCCACATTTCTCCCCGGCCTGATGGAGCCTTGAGTCAGATAAAAGGTTGCCCCGTCAGCAGTCTGGTAGGTGATCTCCACGAAGAGCGGCTGCGGCACATCCGGGGACAGCCCGTCATAGTACAGGACCTCAATCGCGGCCTGGCGATAGCCGGATGGAACCTCAGCCGACAGCAGGGCCGTGTCGAGCAACGCCTCGGCGGTAACCAACGCGGTTACCGGCTGGCGGCGTTCGCTGGCAAGAGCCGTTGCCGCCAGCGGTGGGCCGATTTCGATCTGGGTCCGGCCCAGGCCAAAAACGCCGGCCACCTCCGCCACAACCGCCTGCCCCGGCGGGCTGACAAAAAAGGCCAAAACCAATAGCAACGCAGCCGAGGCCAGGGCAAACCGCCATCGCCTGGCCCCCTGCCAACTCCGCGTTGCCCTTTCAAACGTGGGGGAAGATTGATCGAGCGGTCGAGGCGTTTGCCATCGCTCCAGGCCCGACCTCTCTTCCTTGAAGACCCGCCTTAAGATTTGCCCGGCAACCTCATCCTCCACGGTCGATAAGCGCCCGCCCCAATCCCGCAGCGCGGCGGCAATAGCCAGCAGTTCAGCTTCCCGGCCCTCCACGGCGGCAGGCTGGCCGGCCAGCATCCGATCTATCGCTTCCGAAAGACGGGTTTCTTCCTCAGTCATCGTCCAATTGCCTTTTCAACTTGCGCAAGGTGCGGTGCAGAATCACCGCCACGTTACCTTCGCTCAAGCCCAAAATGGGCGCGATCTGGCGGTTGGTCAACCCGGCCACAAACTTGAGGCCGATGATCGCCTGCTCCCGCTCCGGCAGGTCTTGCACCAATCGCTGCAGCCGCTGCTCCGTCTCCAACTGAACCAGCCCGGCTTCCGGCGAAGGCGTTCCCGCCGGCAGCGAGCCCGGCAGCGGCAGCGTTTTCCGCTGTTGGCGATAGTGAGCGGCCACCTCATTGTGAGCGATCCGGAACAGCCAGGCCGGGAAAGCGGCTTCCGTGCGCAACGTATGGCGCTGCGCCCAGGCCCGCTCGAACGTTTGGGCCGTCAGGTCCTGGGCCAGCGCCTCATCTCCACCGACGCGCAAGCGAATGTAACCCAGAATCTTTGGCAGAAAGGTTCGATATCGCGCGGCGAAATCGTCCGTCTGGCCCGGCACATTGGCCGCTTTCGGGTTGTCGGCAACGATGGCTGCGTTCTCCCGGCTATCCATGTACTCGACGCATAAGCTATGATGCAGAAATCAAGAAAGTATTACAGGCAAGGATGAAGGATGAAGGTTAACTGAATGATTGTTCAGAAATAACTTGACACTTTGCAGGATGTTTCTTGGGAAAAAGTGCCGGCCACCTGATTTTGGAAGCTAAAAGCCGGGTTTCTATCGTTGTCAATCGCTCTTTGCTAGTTCTAACATTTTCTGTGGTTGCTCTAATTATCGGATAAATCATAGCCCGGATTCCCCGCGCAGAGCGTGAGCGGATAATCTCGCCCTATAAATCCGAAAATTCTGCTAATCCGGGCTACAAAGGTAGCCATAAACAGCACAACTACAGAATCCGATAGAATCAGGCTCTTTGTATTGGAAACAGACCCGGTTTCTCTGCAATTCGTGATTTACTGTAACTACCTTCATCCTCCATCCTTCATCCTTCACCCTTCACCCTTTGGTAAATCTTCGTCTTGTCGTTCTCGTAGACCACCTTCAACCGCCCCTGGGTGGCTAAAGTGTTAAATTTTTGCAGCGATTGATCGGTGTAAGTGTTTCGCTCTACCTGCCCGACGTAAATGTAAGCGATGTTGTACTGTTCAATCAGGGCCCAGGCCCGTTCCGGGTCCAGAGTCTTCCAAAACTCGTCCATATCCGCGTGACGCTGGCCGACATCGGCCGGATAGTGCTGCTCGTCCTGGTGCAAACCGCCGGTGACGCTGGGCAATCCGGTGTAGGCCGCCACGCGCATGCCCATTTCGCGGTAGTAACCGATCTTGGCCTCGGCGATGACCGGCGTGCCCTGAACATGATCCTGTAGCCAGCGAATAGCCTCGTAATCGTAGGCAAGCTCAACGGGGAAACCGGCCGGCCACTCGAAGCGACCAACCGTCATATACGCCAATCCGTCCAGACTGCCGGCGGCGGGACGCTCGCCCGGAAAGCGATCCTTGACGCGCACCCGGGTGGCCAGGGCAGGATAAACCAGGCCACTGAAAAGCAGGATCGCCACCGTAGACTGCCAGGCTACCATCGTGAGCCGCGACCACTGAAAACTATGCAGCCATAATCGCCCTAACAAGACCGCCGCCGCCACGCTGAACATAACCCAGGCCTGTATGAAAAACTTAAAGAGGGTGTTCATCCGGTAGTAATCGCCCCCGCCCAAAAAGTCGCGCAAGAAGAAAAACTCAATGCCGAGCAGCACCAGCAGGCCGGTAAAGGCCAGCAGGCCCAGGAAGGCCGTCTCGGCCGTCACCTCCCAGCGAAGCAGGAGCAGGAAGGACATCACAACCAGCGGGAATAGCAAAGCGGGCACGGTGAAACCGAGCAGGGCCAGGGCAATAGCCATAGTTATGACCAGCGCCAGCCAGCCCATCATCCGGCCCAAACCGCCGCGTTCTCGATCAACCAGCGCCCGGTGGATCTCGAAGAGATGGGGGGCGACGTTCCAGCGGCGCAACAGCAGGCTCAGGCTACGCAGCACGCTCCAGCGCGTGTGCGGCTGCCGCAGTGAAACCAACAACCATGACCCAATTACAAACAAGAACAAACCCCACACCTTCAAATACAAGTCGAGCGGCGTTCTATCGTGAACCAGGCCCACCCCCTGCGCCGGGGCCTGGTAATTGGCGAAGAAGGGCCAGTAAAGGATATAAGTGGTCGCCATCAGGGCCAGGCTGAATCCGGCCAGCCCGAGCAACAAGATCACGCCCCTGGCCGGGGACAATGCCTCCTGCCGGGCGCGCTCCTGTCGGGCGCGGAAGCGTTTCAGGGCGAAAGCGGCTCCCATCAGGCCCAGATACGTTGGCAAATCCCAGGTATTGATCACCGCCAGCGCGCCCAGCGTGAAGGGTATAGCCAGCCAGCGCCAAAAACTACCCCAGGACAGTTTGGCCTTGATGTCCGCGATTTCAGCCAGCCCCTCCCCAACCAACGCCCCTTTGAACGAGGCTTTCGGTTCAGTTTCGGCCAGGTCCGGCGGCGGAAAGACGCCGGGCAGCGGCTCCGTCGATTCAAGGGCCCAGGTTCCCGGCCCACTGGCAGGAACCCCTTCGCCAGGGGGGGACGCCAGGCCAGACAGGCGAGACGTAGGCGCGGGCCGCAGCCAGGCGTAAACCAGGCTCAGGAAGAAGACGGTGAAGGGGATGCCGATCATATGCGGGTGCAAGTCGGCAAAGAGAAAGCTGAAGAAGGGAAACTCATTGATCGTGTTGGGGATGACGCGCGTCGGGTCCCAATAACTATATTCCCGCACAACGACACCCCCCAAAGCCCGGGAAAAGCCGATCAGCCCCCGGACCAGGGTTTGCAAACCGGGCAACGCCGATTGAAAATCGCTGCCGCTGATCTCCGCCAGGTAGCGCAACAGTTGGGCCATCCCATCCAGATTGCCGATGAACACCAGCAGCAACACCGCCAGCAGGCCCACACCCAACACCCGCCCGCGCCGGCCGCCCTCCGCTCGAACCAGGTTGCCGGCCAGGCTGAAAACGTTAGCGGCGGTCAAAGCGGCCAGGGTCGGCACGGCCAGGTTAAAAGCGATGGTCGGCTGGATGCCGGTCAGTTTGACCAGGGTGCCGACGATAAAGAGACCGTAGTAATAATAATTGATGTACTCACCGGCAAAGAAGGGATCGTAGGGGGGCATACTGGCGCTCTTGACGATAGCGTGCAAGAAGCCAATCTCGATCATCTTCTCGCCGCCCTGCCAGGGCTGCCACAGGTCGGGGTTGAGCAGGCGGGTCCACACGAAAAAGAGAAACACCAGGCCAAAAACGATCTCTCCGGCCAGCGCCAGCCCCCACCGGCGGCCCAACCAGCCATAGATGGCTCGGCGATGCCTCCAGACCAGCCAGCCGGACACCCCCCCCAGACCGATCATCATCCCCAGAATGGCCGGCAAGCGATTGGCCGCGAAGCCCATGCCCGAGACGATCCAGACCCCGTAACTGACGAGCAACAGGCCCAGGCTCTTGCTCAAGGCATAGCCCCGGTCCGGCAGCTTGTGGAAAAGCAGAAAATTGAGCGGAAAGGCCAGCACCGCCATTGCCTGGACCGCCGCCCACCAGACGATGGCGGCGGCCAGCGAAGAGCGATTGGCCGCCACATTCCACGACCAATCGCTGACAACCGGCAACTCCCAAACCGGCCGGTCCAACCGCAGCGACTTTTTGGCCTCGTCGCGGGCCCCATCGTCCTGAAAACCGGGCGTGTGCGCGCCGCCGCGCAGGCGCATCAGCAGCGTGGGCGGGCCGACATACCCGAACGTCGCGCCCTGCCAGGTTCCGCCCAGCACCGCTTCCCACTCGGCGTCGGATAGCTCGCGAGTTTTTCGAAAGATGATGGGCCGGGGATGGTCGTAAACGGTGAAGCTCTCATCGGCGGCCTGGTCTGCGATGAGGATAGGCCCCAGCCGGGGCGGGGTCTCGAAGGCGGCGATCTGGGTATAGCCCAACTCGCCGGAGAACAGCGCCTCGTAGTAACGAGTGCTCATCGGATAGCGTTCGGGCAGGCGGGGGATGGTGCGCCACAGGCGGTTGGAGGCCAGGACCACGTAGTCACAATTGCGCAATGTGTCCCGAATGAGTTCATATTTCTGGGGCGTGTCCTCGTCGTACATCGGCAGGACTGGCTGCCGGTAGGCGTGCGCGCCGGGGTTCATCTCCGGCTCATCCCAGGCGACGGGGAAGCCCTCTTCCCAATGCTCGCGGGCGATGCAAGACCCATCGGGCACGTTCTGGTAAACCCAACGGGAGGCGATGATCCAGGAGTGCTCCGTGCCGTAGACTCCGTTGGTGAAAGCCAGCGCCCAGATCACCGCCCCGGCAAGGGCGACGAAGGCCAGGAACAGCGCCAACGGGCGAAGCCAGGCCCGGAGCCGCTCCGAGCCTGTGGACCGGGGGGACAACGGCAAAATCGTTTCCGCCAGGCCCGCCTCCCCCGGCTCGACCGCCTCCTGGCGCGCCTGCCGCCATAGCCAGGCCACCAGCCCGGCCCCGAAGACGACGAACAGCGGCACAACCGGGACCATATAGCGCATAAACTTGGCCAGGAACAACCCCGTCAGGCCAAAGTAGGGCACGATCCAGGCCAGCAGAATCCACTCGCCGGGCCTCAAGCGCCCGCCCAGAGCGCGCAGCAAGGCCCAGCCCAGCCCGGCGAAGGCCAGGATTCCCAACGGCCAGCCCATCCCCCACCGCAGTTGCTGCTGGATAAAATAAAGATAGGAGGGCGTGTTTCGGTACTGGCGGGTAAAGGGCAGATCGCGCACGCCGCTGACCATCCCGCCCTGCTCGTCGAGGACGGCCTGGCGGAAGTTCTCCCAATCCAGGAAAACGAAGGGGGAGGTCAGGGCGAACACGACCAACGAAACCGCCAGGGCCAGAGCCACCAGCCGGACAGGCTGGCCCCGCATCTGCCCCGGCGGCGAAGCCGAACCGCGCCGGGCCAGCAAGAACCCGGCCACCAGCGGCGCGGCCACCACCGGCAACGCGCTGAACTTCGAGGCCACGGCCAGGCCGATGCCAACCCCGCAGACCAACGCTGCCCGAACGCCCCGGCCATCGAGCATCTGCAGCGCGCCGTAAATCGCCAGCAGGGTAAACGTGGTTGAGACCGGGTCCATCGCAAAGAAATGGGCCAGTTGTATCTGCAAGACGGTGAAGGCAGACAGAGCCGCCGCCAGCAGGCCCGCCCACCCGCCGTACAGCCGCCGGGCGATCAAAAAGACAAGATAGACCGTGGCTACATCGGCCCAGGCCATCAAAAAGCGGCCCAGATAAGCGTAGCCCGGCGAGCCATTGGCCCGGCGCAGGAACTCGACGACGGCCGGCGACAGTTGCAGCCCCTCGGCCAGCGGCGCTAACTTGTGCAGGGCGCTTCCGGCCAGCACCAGCGTGTACAGCGGGAAATGGCCGTAGGTGTAAGCCCGGTAGGTCTGGTTATTCACATCCCAAAAGGGGTTGAGGGGGGATTGGCGGGGATCGAGCAGGACGCTCGTATCCTGCGGCCAGCGAATCGAGGGGGCTTTGAAAGCCACCGTATCGCGCTCGTCGGGGTGAGGCTGCGTGCCGCTGTCCCAGGTGATGTTATACAGACGCAAGGCAGCCGCCGCGATCAAAATCGCCAGGAGCAACGCTGACCGCGCGAGGGGCAGCGTAGAACGTTGACGTAGTTCCATAGTACGAATATTTTAACCAGGGGGATAAGGATCGGCAAGTAGAGGAAGGCCTTGCGCCCGCGTTCGGCCCAAGCGACATCTATGGCGGGCCGGCGTTAGCCAGATTGGCCAGATTGATGCGCACCTGGGCGAACAACGCGCTGTTGCCCTGGGCATCGGCCAGGTCGGCGGCCCGCCGGTAGGCCTCGGCCGCCGCGACGCGGTCGCCCTGGTTTTGGCTGGCCAGGCCAACCAGGAACCAGCTTTCGGCGGACTCAGGGTCTGCCTCGACAGCCTTCCGGGCGTCTTGCAGAGCCGCCTCGTAGTTGCCAAGCTGAAAATATTGCTGGCCGCGATAGAGAAAGAAGTCCGTGGGGCCGAGGCCGGTCTCAACCCGGTCGAAAACCTGCCCGGCTTCGGCGGAGCGCCCCAACGCATCAAGAATTATTCCCTTCAGCAGCAGGAGATCAACATCATCCGGGGCAACCCGCAGCCCTTCGTCAACAGCTTCCAAAGCGTCCCCGTACTCCCCGGCTCCAAAAGCAATCATCGCTGCCTCGGTCTGCTCGATCCGGGCCAGCACCCCGGGGTCGGGCTTCAGGACCGTTCGGAACAGCACGATCAGCCCCAGAACCAGAACCAACACCGCCCCACCCGCCGTCGCCATCCGTTGGCGGCGGTGGCGGCGGCGTTCGGCCACCAGACCATCCAGGTACCACCACCATTGATCTGTGGCCGGCGGCGGCTCTGGCCTGATCGCTTGCAGGCCGGCCAGTCCGCCCAACCGGTCAAGCAGCGCCGCCGCCTGCTTGCGCACGCCCCCCTCGATGACCTGCCAGCGGGCCAGCTCAGCCGTCAGGTCAAATCCTGTCTCCGCCAGACCTGCCAGCTTGAAATATGCGTCATCCAGGTCGGCCAGCAAACCCAGAACTTCATCCCGCCCCAACCTTTTCAGCGAAGGCACCCGATCTTCCAGAGAGCCTAACCGTTGCCGCAGAGCGTCGGCGGGGGTAAGTTGCTTGTCGTGCAGGTAATCGAGCTTGGCAACCATCGTTGTTACTCAAAAACCAATTGCACCAGATTGTCGAGTTGCTCAAAGATCGGGTAGCGGTCGAGGTCCGCCACCCCGTGCCGGAGGCTGCGGGCCACGCCCCGGTAGTACCAGGCCTGTTTTTCCCTGCCCCGATTAAAGCGTTCCCAAACCGCCTCGCCGTTCTCTTGCAGGTCTGCCCGCACCGTCTTGAGATTGCTCAGCTTATCGGCGCAGGCTACCAGCTTGACCTCCAGGGGCGCGTCTCGCAGCTGGTTGATGGTGTGTTGCTTGCGATCCTCCCAGGGCAGGCTGCGGTCCGGTTCGGAGCAGGCCTCGACGATGGCCGCTACCTCCGGGCCAAAATTCTCAACGATGTCCGCCAGGACAACAGATGTATCCTCTAGCGTGTCGTGCAAAAGCCCGGCAACAACCAAAATGTCTGGGCAATTCATTTTCTGCAAAATCAAGGCCACGTCGAACGGATGGGTGATGTAAGGGATGTTGGTCTGTTTGCGATACTGGCCGTCGTGGGCCAG
>JBHHXL010000062.1:0-16341 GCA_046757065.1 Anaerolineae bacterium | reverse complement strand
TCTGGGGGTTAGGGGAGTTCCCAAAGCGCTTTTCCTTTTCTTATCTTTGACATCGTGTCGCTTGACGGAATGTATAATATGTGCTATACTGGTTTCGGGATGTTTACACAACCCATACCCGGCTTGCTACCGGGTGATGGAAACAATCTCTTCGATCCGGGCCCGGTCGTGATTAAGGATACCACCCCAACGAGGAGGTCGGTTATGACTGGAAGGATGAAACCATTTGTGCCGGGGCTGGTGGCGCTTCTGGCCCTGGCTATGGCGGTAACCGCCGCCTTCGCCGCGCTGACGGAAAAACAAAGCACCAAGATCAAGGGAGCCACAACGGTCACCTGGGATTCCAGCTTCGTTGAGACGGAGTACACCCTGGGGCAGCCGTTAACGGTTTACGTTGACTGGCAGGTGGATGCGGGATCGGCTTCGTTCAATGGCTTCGAGGCTAAGAAGAAGGTCTGGACGCCGCCCAAAGACGTGAAGGGCGGTTGGGCAGCCGCCGGCACGAATCCCGTTGCCCTGACCGTCACCTTCACCGAGTTGCACTATGACGCCAAACGCCAGTGTCTGATCGGCAATGGGCATTTCAAGTTGTACCTGAACATTGACCAGGACGGCAATGGTAGCCAGGAGTCGATAGCCGGCTATGGCGTCAACGTCCACGTCGAGGATTCGACGAATCCCGATGCCGCCGTATGCCCGCCTGACGCCGGTGGCGGTGGGGGTAAGGGCAAAGGCAAGGGCAAAAAGTAGACGGTCTGTCCCCGCTCAATTGCCGAATGTTGAGACAATCGAAAAGGCTGGCCGGGTAGTACTAACCGGGCCAAGAGATCTGTTCAAGCCCCCTCGCGCATGCCGGGGGGCTTTTTCTGGCTCTTTGAGCTTTTATGGGGTTTTGTAGCACAAGCTGTTAGCTTGTGCGGGACAAACTAACACGCTTCGCGTCTCCTACATTACCACACAATTCCTCATAGAGCCCTTTTTCTTTGCCGGCGACCTGGTTGACTGACAAATTTAACATTTAAGCCGAAAAGTAATAATTGCTCACGGATTTCCACGGATTTAATCAAAAAATAATAGAAAATCCGTGTTCATCCGTGCGCTACCGCGTCCGTGAGCTATGTTAAAAGTGTCAGCCAATCAGGTCGGCGACTTAAACTGCCCCGCGTTCTGCCCATAGTTGGAATCCTCCAGAATTTGGTACAATATCCCCCCATTCCACCAGATAAACGTAGGTCACGTTAAAAACGTGACCTACTTCTTGAGAAGATACGTATTTTGATTGGCAAGGGGTCAAGTTGTTGGTATAATCACCGTACGTATCGAAGGTGTATTGTGACTGGCGAAACTGATTTCGATGAAACATCCCTGTTCGACATTGAAAAGTTGCGTGATGATGTCGCCTCTGGCAAGCGTCCACTATGGATTACAACTCACGCGCAAATGGAGGCGTTCAAAGACGGAGGCTCATGTTCAGTACAAGTGACCGGCACTTTATTCTTCTCCGTTTTATCCAGAAGTGCCGGTCACTTTTGCACTTGTTCTGGACATGAGCGGAAAGAAAAAATCATGATATGTTCAGTTTGCTCTAGCGAAACAAATAAAAACGGGTTGGCGACACAGGTCTTCCGTCGTGACGGCGTAACAGTTACAATCACCGGGATACCAGCAGTTTCCATTTGTCCATCCTGCGGCAACGCTGTCCTGGATTGGGAAATCGCCCAGCAAGTTGAAGATCTCATCTCTCCCCTATTTCAGTGGGCTGAAACGCATACATTGCCGAAACCAGTAATCAGCATTACATTTCCAGAAATATCAACCCTGGCTGCGTAGTAGAAAACCTGTCCTCGTGTCGCTCGAAGGGGTTCTCACTTGGCATCTTCCCGCCTGACCTTCAGAGGCTGGCCGCTTTTGCCGCTGCTGGCGTTGCTGGTAGCCTTGCAAATCATCGCCCCCTCGCGGGTGTGGATGACGCTGCTGGTTGGCCTGGGGTTGACGGTGGCCGTCAGTTGGGTTTGGGCCCGCCAGATGCAAAAGCACGTCCACCTGGTCCGCGAGAGGCGCTATACCTGGGCCCGGGTCGGCGACCGCTTGGAAGAACGCTTCACCCTGCACAACCGCAGCAGCCTGCCGGTCTTGTGGGCCGAGGTTCGGGATGAGTCAACGCTGCCCGGTTACCGGCCGGGCAGTGTGACCGGCGTAGGCGGAAGCAGCTCCCATCGCTGGAAGACCTACGGGGTCTGCCGCCAGCGCGGCGTTTTCACCCTGGGGCCGACCACGCTTTGTTTGGGCGACCCCTTCGGCCTGTTTTCCGTGGCCGCACATTATCCGGGCCGGGTTCCCTTGCTGGTAATGCCCGCCACGCTGAACCTGCCCGGCATCCAGGTCGCGCCCGGCGGGCAACTGAGTGAAGGGCGGCCCCGGCCGCACGCCGTTGAACCGACCACCCTGGCCGGCTCGGTGCGGCAGTACGCGGCGGGCGATAGCCTGCGCTGGGTGCATTGGCCCACCTCGGCCCGGCGCGCGAGCTGGTACGTCAAAACGTTCGATGGCTCGCCCGCCGGGGCCTGGTGGGTGATCTTAGACCTGGCCCGAAACGTGCACCACGGCCAGGGTCAAACCTCGACGCTGGAGCAGGGGGTGACGCTGGCCGCCTCCCTGGCGGAGATGGGCCTGCGGGCCGGACAGGCCATCGGCCTCGTCGGGCACAGCCTGGAGCCGGTCTGGTTGCCCCCTCGCCCCGACGAAAACCAACGTTGGGCCGTCCTGCGCGCGCTGGCTACTATCGAACCCGGCTCGCGCCCGCTGGCCTCCCTGCTGCAACGGGTCAACGGAGCCATCGAGCAGACGGCCAGCCTGGTCGTCATCACCCCCGACGCCAATCCCACCTGGCTCGAACCGTTGCTTCTGCTGCGCCAGCGCGGCCTGGTTCCAACGGTGATGCTGTTGACCGGGCAAACCGGCCTGTCCCGGATGAAGGCCCTCTATTTGCTCCTGATGCAGCAGGGCATCACCTCCTATCTGCTGGAACCGGACGTTTTGACCCCGGCGCTGGCTCCGGCTGAAGCTGACGACGGCTGGGAATGGCGGGTCACGCCCCTGGGACGATCCATCGTCATCCGCCGCCCGAAAGATGCCTGGAAAAGTTTGCAATGACCGCCCACCTGTTGCGATTCCTGACCCGCCTGCAAAGCCTGATCTGGATCTGGCTGCTGGCCTTGTGCGCCACGATCATCTGGGGAGTTGGCGACGTGGTACAGGGGGTGAGTTACGGGCTGCTGGTCGTCGTTGCTTTGGGCGGGCTGCTGGTCGGCGGGCTGCTGGCCCGCATTCGAACGCCGTGGGGGATGGCCCTGATTCTCCTGGCCGGCTCCGGCTTCGAGACGATCCTGGTTCTGGTGGGGCGCTTGCTGCCGCCGGTGCTGGCCCTGCTGCGGGCCCTGGCCTGGTATCTGGCTGCGTTGTTCATCGCCCTCTGGCGGGGGAAGCTGGACGGCCTGCCTGAGATTGGACCGCTGTGGGTGGCCGCTCGGGACCTGGTTCTGGGGGGCAGCGCCGTCCTGGGCCGGCTGGCCGCCTGGTTCGGCTCATTGGGCCAGACCGGGGTGACCGATCCCCTGCCCGTGCCCCTGATCTGGGGTTGGGCGCTGTGGCTGGCGGCGGGTCTGGCCGCCTATTTCATCTGGCGGGAGCGCCAGGCCGTCCTGGCCGTTACCCCGCTGGGGACGCTGCTGGCGGTGACGGTTTACTTCACCGGCGCTTCCTTCGAGTTGTTGCTCCTGTTCCTGCTCCTGGCCCTGGCCCTGCAGGCGGGCGTCAGTTGGAAGCGGCGGCAGCGTCGTTGGGAAGCAACCGGCCTCGATTACGCCACGGACCTCTACCTGGACCTGATCTTCGCCGTGACCCCGCTGATCGTCGCCATCGTCACCCTCAGCCTGATCACCCCTCAGGTCTCGTTGCGGCAGTTGACCTCGAGCCTGTATCGCCTGCTGGCCCTGGAGAACCAGCGGGTGGATGATGTGGCTACATCCTTCGGCCTGGAGGCGCAGAACCGGCGTTTCAATTTTGCCAGGCCGCCATCGATTGCCCCCAGCGGACTGCCGCGCCAGCACTTGCTGGGCTCGGGGCCTGAGTTGAGCGAGCAAATCGTGATGGCAATTCGGACGAACGACCCGCCGCCCGATCCGCAAGAGTTTGGTGATGTGGCCCGCCCCCCGGCCTATTACTGGCTCTCGGCCTCTTACGACGCCTACACCACCCTCGGCTGGGCCAGCACCCGCACCACCAACACAGAGCTGGCCGCCAACGAGCCCCTGGTGGAGCCGGTCGGGCCCGGCCGGGAGATCACCCAGACCGTCCGCCGCCTGGGAACGGTCAGCCTGCTGCTGCATACGGCGGGATTCCCGCTGCAGGTTGACCGGCCAGCGACGATTGCCCGCCGCTCCGGCGGGGATTGGGCTGGCACGACGCTGCAAACCGAAACTTACGTCGCCCGTTCCTGGCTTTCCCAGGCCAGCGCCGACCAGTTGCGCGCCGCCGGAACCGATTACCCCGACCTGATTGTGAAACGCTATCTGGAGCTGCCGGACAGCCTGCCGGGCCGGGTCCGGGCGCTGGCCCTGGAGTTGACGGCCACCGCCTCCACGCCGTACGACCGCGCCCTGGCCATCGAAAAATACCTGCGGGCCATCCCCTACTCGCTCGATGTGCCCGCCGTGCCCCCCGGACGGGACGTTGCCGATTATTTCCTGTTCGATCTGCAGGCGGGCTATTGCGATTATTACGCCACCAGCATGACCGTCCTGGCCCGGGCTGCCGGCTTGCCGGCCCGCTTCGTGATCGGCTATGCCCCCAGCCCCTATGATTACGAAACCGGCCACTACATCGTCCGCGAATCCGAAGCCCACTCGTGGACGCAGATTTATTTTCCGGGCTACGGCTGGATCGATTTCGAGCCGACCGGTGGCCGGGCCGCCATCAACCGCGACGATGAAGAAGCCGCCGCCCTGCCAGGTCTGCCCCCTGATTTTGACCTGAGCCGGGAAGGGTTGCCGGTGACTCGAACCTACCTGCCGGTTGTAACTGCCCGCTGGTGGTCTGTGGCTCTGCTGAGCCTCATCGGCTTGCTGGCGACAGGCGGGCTGGCGGTCTGGCTGGATGGGCAGCGGCTGGCCCGCCTGCCGGTTGAGGGCCTGGTGCCGCTGCTGGAGGGACGCCTGGAGCGCAGCGCCCAGTTGCTGGGGATCGACCTGCCGGACGGGCTTACGCCGTTGGAGTTTGAGTCGAAGTTGCTGGCTCATCTGGCCGGCCTGGTTGAACGCTGGCCCGTTCTGCAAAAAATACCGCCTTCAGCGGTCGATGTCAATCGCCTGATCCAGGCCTTTGTTTATCTGCGCTACGCGCCCGGCCCGGCGGTAGAGGTGGACGGCGCGGCCTGCCTGGCCGCCTGGCGTCGCCTGCGCTGGCGACTGTGGGGGGCGATTGTGATTCAAGAGATAGGGAGGTTAACCCGGTGGAAAAACTAAGAATCACCCCTGGACAGCAGGTTCGTCTCAGCAACTTTGATCCTGACGACAGCGGGCCTTACAGCGACAAAGATAAAGCCAGGGAAGATCTCAAGAAGAACGTCAGGCGGCTGACCGAGCTGCAGCGCGTGCTGTGGGCGGAGGGCAAACACGCGCTGCTCATCGTCTTGCAGGCCATCGACGCCGGCGGCAAGGATGGCACCATCCGGCACGTCATGAGCGGGGTCAACCCCCAGGGCGTGCGGGTCACCAGCTTCAAAAAGCCCACCGAAGAGGAGCTGGCCCACGACTTTTTGTGGCGCGTCCACAAAGTTGTTCCCCGGCGGGGGATGATCGGCATCTTCAACCGCTCTCACTACGAGGATGTGCTGGTGGTCCGCGTGCGCAACCTGGCCCCGCCCCAGGTCTGGCAGCCGCGATACGAGCACATCAACAATTTTGAGCGACTCCTGGCCGGCAGCGGGGTGACAATCGTCAAGTTTTACCTGCATATCTCCAAAGCGGAGCAAAAGGAGCGCTTTCAAGCCCGCCTCGACCGGCCTGACAAACGCTGGAAATTCAGCGTGGGCGATCTGGACGACCGCGCCCTGTGGGATGACTACAGGGCCGCCTTTGAGGATGCGCTGACAAAATGCAGCACGCCCTGGGCGCCCTGGTATGTCATCCCGGCCAACAAGAAATGGTATCGCAACCTGGTTGTCTCCCAGATTCTGGTGGAGACGCTGGAAAGCCTGGAAATGAAATACCCCCAGCCATCGCCGGGGTTGGATGACATTCAGATTCCGGATTGATGCCTGGTTCGTCCGAATCAATAAACCTCCTGCCTAACTCGAACTCGTTTCGGGTTAGGCAGGAGGTTTTTTTACCCCCCGTCAGTTGTGATGCCTGACGTGATTCGGCCTGTTACAGGTCCTCGAACTTCGGGGCCTCGTCGGCCACAACTCGACGCCACCAATCGGGCCAGCGCAGCTTAATCGTGCTCAACAAATACCAGCCTGTGGCCAGGACGATCAGAGTAAAAGCCAACCAGAGAACGGCGATCTGCAAAACCAACATCGATTGTACCTTTTACTACTTATGAACTGAACTAATATTATACCGGCACCATAGGAGAATCATTGGAAGTCTATTAGAATCGTCTTTGAATGTTTGCCCTAACGCCACAATTCCAGGCCGAAACCGGGCCCGGAGGGGCTTTCAAGATTCGACGCCGCCGGCGGAATGAAATCTTCGGGTATGGCTGCCACCGTGTTGTCTGTGAAAGCGGTCACACCGATGGTATTCCCGCCCACGGCTGTCAGGTAGATCGATGCCCCCAGGATCAGGGCCGAGATCCAGGTCATCAACTCGCGTCGATCCAGGGTCTGCCAGGCGATCAGGGCACCGAAGAGGATGGATAGCGCGGCGGCCACCTGTTTTCCGGGCAATCCGAAAACCTGTTGGAGGAAGGTGGTCAGCGTCCAGACCGCTGCGGCCGCGCCGGCCGGCGTGAGCAAACTGTTGGGATTAAAAACTTGCTTGCGTTTGGTCATAGGTCTCTCGCAGGTTGGTTATTGGTCAGGGGAAGGGGGTGTAAGATGTCGGTCCTCAGGTAGCAAGGCCGCGATGCTGGCCATCAGGTCTTGAGGCAGCCAGGGCGCTTTGAGATAGGCTTCAACCGGCGGCAAATCGGGCACAAGGATGCCGTCCTCCGGTGGGTCTAAAACACTCAGGATGATGACCGGAATATCGGCCAGGTCTTGTTCGTTCTTCATAATTTCATAAACTTGCCAGCCGTTGGTGACCGGCATGAGCAAATCAAGCAGAACAATATCGGGCTTGCGCCTTCGCATAGCCGTTATCCCTTGCAAGCCATCTGTCACCACTTCCAACGTGCAATCGGACCGTTCCAGAATCATTCGGATCAGGTTGGCCCGGCTGGGTTCATCATCGATCAACAGGAGATGAGGTTTTGAAGTCACCAGCAATGTGTACCAACTTGGCAAGGGTCCGCCACACAACCCGGCGGGTTACGGGGGTTCGCCACAAGTTAAGGATGCTATAATAAACCCATTTGCAAGATAGTTCAAATTCATAACGACTTTCGGTCGCCACGGTTTAATGTAGTCCTACCGGTTTCAACAAAAGCCAAAATATGTGACCTTTGTCCATCTTTTAGGTGACATTCGTCACTGGCTTTGATTTCAATTGTGTGACATTATTCGGAGTAAGGTCCACCTTATAAATACCGGGAACATTTGTATGGTACACCAAAACCCCGATGAGAGCGCCGCCAGCGAAAGCATCGAAATGTATTTGCTGCGGATTGCCCTGCTCCAGGAAAACGACGAGCCGGTGCCGGTCCCGCTCCTGGCCCAGGAGCTGTCCATTTCGCCGGTTTCGGCCAACGAGATGTGCCGCAAGCTGATGCAGCGCGGCCTGGTTGATTACCAGCCCTACAAAGGCGTGACCCTGACCCCGCAGGGCGAGGTGGTGGCGCAGACGGTCTTGCGCCGCCGCCGGCTGTGGGAGGTTTTCCTGGTCGAGAAGTTGAGCATTGAGCCTAACCAGGCCGAGGCTATGGCCTGCCGCTTCGAGCACATTACCCCCGACGAACTGACCGAGCGGCTGGCCGCGTTCCTGGAACACCCGGCCCTCAGCCCCCAGAACGAGCCCATTCCCGGCGAAAGTGGGGCCTCGGCCAGAATTCCCAGCCGGCCCTTAACCGCCCTGGCTGTGGGCCAGCGCGGGCGGGTCATTGGCGTTGTGGCCGGTGAGATGGTGAGAGATTTCTTGCAAGCCCAGGGCGTGTCGTCCGGGGTGATCGTGAAGGTATTGGCCCTGGCCGCAGACGGATCGCTGTTGGTAGAAATAGCAGAGCAGCATCTTGCCCTTTCACGAGCAATTGCGGCTTATGTGGACATCGAGCCCTTGCCGGCAGCCGAGCCGTTCGATACTTTGTGATCCGGGGCCCTGGCCAGAAATTAACCGTGTTTAGAAATGACGTTATCTTGTGGAACCGCTGGAATTAACACCGATCTATTGAACGATGGGCGATTGTCTCGTATGATAAGGTCTACCAAAACTTTTGCTGGTGAATCTATTTGTTTGGAGGAGTGATGATACATCTGTCTCGTAAGTTTCTGTTTTTGTTGATGGCCGTTCTGCTTTTGTGGCCGGCAATGGGGCTGGCCGCGCCCCCCGCCCAAGACAGCGGGCAGGATTACACCGTCCAGGCGGACGACTGGCTGAGCAAACTGGCCGACAAATTCTACGGCGATCCGTTTGCCTACCCGGCGATCGTGGCGGCGACGAACGCCCGGGCCGCCGGCGACAGCGGCTACGCTCGCATCGACAACCCCGATCTGATCGAGATCGGCTGGAAGCTGTACATCCCCACCGCCCAGGAGGCGTCTACGTTGTTGGGCGAGTTGGTGCCCTTCCTGAGCGGTGATCTAACCATTTACTCCGGCCGGGGGGAGGACCTGGTTGGCCCGTTGCTGGAGCAGTTCGAGCAGGAGACCGGGTTGAACGTGGAGGTCCGTTACGGCGGCACGGCCGAAATGGCCGCCACGATCCTGGAAGAAGGGAACAACAGCCCCGCCGACATCTACTATGGTCAGGATGCGGGCGCGCTGGGCGCGCTGGCTAAAGCCGGACGGTTCGCGCCGCTACCGGCAGATATTCTGGGCCGGGTCGAGCCCCGCTTCCGCTCCCCCGACGGGCTGTGGGTGGGTACCTCGGGCCGGGCGCGGACGGTCATCTACAGCACCGAGCGGTTGACCGAGGCCGACCTGCCCGATGACATCTTCGGCTTCTGCGACCCGGCGTGGAAGGGCCGCATCGGTTGGGCGCCGACCAACGGGTCGTTCCAGGCCTTCGTCACCGCCCTGCGGGTCGTCGAGGGCGAGGACCGGGCGCGCGAATGGCTGTCCTGCATCCAGGCCAATGATCCCCTGGTTTACCCCAAGAACACGCCGATTGTGGCCGCCGTCGGCGCGGGCGAGATCGACGTCGGTTTTGTCAACCACTACTACCTCTTCCGCTTCCTGGCCGACGACCCGGACTTCCCGGCCCGCAACTACCATCCCCGGTCGGGCGATGTGGGGGCGATGGTCAATGTGGCCGGGGTGGGCATCGTCGATACGACCGATAACCCGGAGGCGGCGGAAGCCTTTGTGCGCTTCCTGTTGCGCCAGAGCTCGCAGGAGTACTTCAACAGCCAGACCAACGAGTACCCGTTGAGCGGCAGCGTCACGCTGAACACGCTCCTGCAACCGCTGGATCAGATTACGACCCCCGACATCGATTTGAGCAATCTCGACGATCTGGATGGGACCTTGCAACTGTTGCTGGACCTGGGGATTTTGTAAGCAGACCGCCGGGTGTAAGGGCACGGCGCGCCGTGCCCTTACATCGGGTCCAATGCCCCGGAAAATCCTGAAGACCCGGCCGGATTCCCGGGGCGATGAACATCATACTTTGTAACTGCCCGTAAATAACTTTTCACTTTTTCCCAAGAAACACCCTGCAAAAATGCCAAATCATTTTTGAACAACCACTTTCAACGGGTGAAACTCTATGACCATTACCAGCGCCAAACTATCTACCATCGTTACCTCGTTGCAAGCGGGGTGGGTCCGCCAGCGCCACCGGAGGGTGGCCGGACCGCCCCTGTTTTTATTGGCGGCAGGGGGGGGTATTGTCGCGGCGGCCCTGCTTCCGCTGGGCTATCTGCTTATTCGCGCTGCCGGTGCGGGGGCCAAGGTGTGGGACATCCTCTTGCGGCCCCGCACGATTCAAATCTTTTTTGGCAGCGCCGGACTGGCTCTGTCGGTGACCACGCTGGCCATTGCCATCGGGGTGCTGCTGGCCTGGCTGACCGCGCGCACCGATCTGCCGGGGCGCAGGTTCTGGTCGGTGGCTACGGTGCTGCCCCTGGTTTTGCCCTCTTACGTCGGCGCATACACCCTGATCGCCGCCCTCGGCCCGAAGGGGATGGTCCAGGGCTGGCTGGAGCCGTTCGGGGTAGAGCGCCTGCCGTCCATCTATGGCTTCCCCGGAGCGTTGCTGGCCCTGACCCTGTTCACCTACCCCTACGTCCTGCTCAGCGTGCGGGCCGCCCTGCGCGGTCTGGACCCCTGCCTGGAGGAGGCGGCGCGGGGCATGGGCCGCAGCCCAACGCGCGTTTTCTGGGAGATCACCCTGCCCCATTTGCGGCCCGCGATCCTGGCCGGGGGGCTGTTGGTGGCTCTGTACACGCTCAGCGATTTCGGGGCGGTTTCGCTGTTGCGGTTTAATTCCTTTACCCGGGCCATTTACCTGCAATATACGTCTTCATTTGACCGCAGCGTGGCGGCGGTTTTGGCCTTGCTACTGGTGGTGTTGACCTTCCTGATTTTAGCCATCGAGTCGCGGATGCGCGGCAGAGCGTGCTACTATCGCAGCAGCGCCGGCACGGTGCGCCCGGCAGCGACGGTCCGCCTGGGCCGCTGGCGTTGGCCGGCCCTGGCTTTCTGCGGCTTTATCACCGCTCTGGGCCTGGCCCTGCCGCTGATCGTGATCGGCTACTGGTTGCTGCGTGGCCTCATCGCCGGTGAAGCCTTGAAGTTGGGCCTGGATACGGTCCTCAATTCTCTGACCGCATCCGGCCTGGCGGCCCTGGCGGCGGTGGTGATGGCCGTGCCGGTGGTGGTGCTGGCCGTGCGTTTTCCCGGTCGACTCAGCGGCTGGCTGGCGCGGGGCACGTATGTCGGCTACGCCCTGCCCGGCGTGGTCATCGCTCTGTCCCTGGTTTTTTTCGGAGCCAACTACGCCACCTTCCTTTACCAAACCCTGGCAATGCTGGTTTTCGCCTATATCGTTCGTTTTTTGCCGCAGGCCGTCGGCAGCACCCGGGCCAGCCTGCTGCAAATCAGCCCGCGCCTGGAGGAAGCGGCCCGTAGCCTGGGGCGCACCTCCGGCCAGGCGCTGTGCTCCATCACCCTGCCCCTGCTCAAGCCGGGCCTTTTCACGGGGATGGCCCTGGTCTTTTTAACCGGCATGAAAGAGCTGCCGGCCACCCTGCTCCTGGGCCCGACCGGCTTCGGCACCCTGGCCACGCGCATCTGGGGCGCAACCGAGGAAGCCTTCTTCGCCCGCGCCGCCGCCCCGGCCTTGCTGCTGGTATTCGTCTCGGCCATCTCCGTCTGGTTGATTCTCTCCCAGGAGGAGAAAGGGCTGCGCCGGTGACTCAGCTCGCCATCCGTTGCCAGGGGCTTTCCAAGAGATTCGGCGGGGTTCAGGCCGTCGAGGGCGTGAGCCTGGCGTTGCGCCGGGGCCATTTTCTGGCCCTGCTGGGGCCGAGCGGCTGCGGCAAAACCACGACGCTGCGCCTGCTGGCCGGTTTCGAGACGCCCGACAGCGGCCAGATCGAAATCGACGAGACCCCGGTCAGCGGGCCCGGTTTGCACGTCCCGCCCGAAAAGCGCAGTGTGGGGATGGTCTTTCAAGAATACGCCCTCTTTCCCCATATGACCGTGGCCGAAAACGTGGCCTACGGCCTGGCCAGGGGCGTCGATAAGCGGCAGCGCGTGCGCCAGGTGCTGGAACTGGTCGGCATGACCGGAACCGAGGAGCGCATGCCCTACGAGCTTTCGGGCGGGCAGCAGCAACGGGTTGCCCTGGCGCGGGCGTTGGCCCCCCGACCGGCCTTGATCCTGCTGGACGAACCTTTTTCCAACCTGGACGCCGGATTGCGGGGTCAGGTTCGGGCCGAGGTGCGCCAGATTCTGCGCCGCTCCCAGGTGACGGCCATCTTTGTCACCCACGATCAGGAAGAGGCCCTCAGCCTGGCCGATGAGGTGGCGGTGATGATGGACGGACGCATCGTGCAGACCGGCGCCCCACAGAAGCTCTATCGCCGCCCGGCCACGCGCCAGGTTGCTACCTTCCTGGGGGACGCCAATTTCCTGCCCGGTCAGGTCAAGGACGGCCGGGTTGTGTGCGAATTAGGCCGGCTGACCACGCACGGCCTCCATTCCGGCCGGGTTGAGGTCATGCTGCGCCCCGAGGACCTGTCGCTGGTTCCGGACGAAAACGGCCCGGCCGAGGTTGTCGAACGCCAGTATTTTGGGCACGATCAGTTGGTTCGGGTGCGGTTGGATTCGGGGACGCAGTTGCGCAGCCGCCTGCTCGGCTCCGCCGGGGATTTTTATGCCGGGCAACGGGTCAGGCTCGAGGTGCGGGATAGGGTGGTCGTCTACCCACCTGACCTGGGCTAGGGTTTACCCGCTCTCTTCCCGGATGTTGACCACAAAAACCTCGTCGGCCGGTTTGCGCCCCATCGTGTGCTCATCCTCGCCCACCCGCACGGTCAGCGGGCCATCAAAGGGCGCAACGGCGATCAGGATGACCTCTACCTCGGGGTAGATTCCCAACTCTCCCAGATAACGCAACAGGGCCGGGTCGTCGTCGTTCACCTGAGAAACCAGCGCCGATTGCCCCGGCTTCAGGTCGGTCAGGCGCACATCCGAGACGGGCGCAATCGTCCCCTCGCGGGTGGGGATGGGCGCGCCGTGCGGGTCGGTCGCCGGGTAACCGAGGGCGGCGTCGATGCGCTCTTCCAGGTCTTCCGACAGGACGTGCTCCCACTTTTCGGCCTCGTCGTGGACCTGGTCCCAGGGCACGCCCAGCGCTTCGGCCAGGTAGAGTTCCATCAGGCGATGGTGGCGGATCACTTCCAGGGCGATTTTTTGACCGGCCTCGGTCAGGGCCACGCCCTGGTACGGTTTGTATTCCACCAGGCGCAGGTCGGCCAGCTTTTTGATCATATTGGTGATCGAGGCCGGGGCGAAGCCCAGCCGCTCGGCCAAGGCGGTGGTTGCCACGGCTTCCTCTTCGCCTTCCTCTAGCAGGTTGTAGATGGCCTTCAGGTAATCTTCGACGGCCTGGCTTTGCATGTTGCGTCCTTCGTCTTTCGTCGTTTATTTATATTTGATCATGCCAGGGGTGTCAAATGGGCGCGCTTCTTCAAGCTGCCGAACCGTGCCCGCCGCCGCCCGGCGTCTGGATGCTGATCACGTCGCCGGCCTCGACCGTCAGGCTGGTCTTGCCCGGTAGCTCCCGCCTTTCCTCACCCCGGATCAGCAGGTTTCGACCGGGCCGGCCGGGCTGGCCGCCGTCCAGTCCGTAGGGGGCGTGCCGGCGGCGGTCCGAGAGGACCGTCACCCTGGCCTCGTGCAGCACCTCGATCTCGCGGCATAGACCGTCCCCGCCGCGAAAACGCCCCGCCCCGCCGGAGCCGTGGCGGATGGCGTAGCGCCGCACCCGGAAGGGGTAGGCGTATTCCAGGGCTTCAACCGGGGTGTTCATGGTGTTGGTCATATGGGTGTGGATGCCGCCCGCCCCGTCCTTACCCGGACGAGCGCCCATCCCGCCGCCGATGGTTTCGTAGTAGGCGTAGGGTTGCTCCCGCTCCGGGTCCCAGCCGCCGATGGTCAGGTTGTTCATCGTGCCCTGGCTGGCGGCGGGCACGCGCTCCGGGCAGGCCTGGGCCATCGCCCCCAACAGCACGTCGGTGATGCGCTGCGAGGTTTCGACGTTACCCCCGGCCACCGCCGCCGGAGGCCGGGCGTTGACCAGGCTGCCCGCCGGGGCGATGACGGTGATGGGGGCCAGGCAGCCGCTGTTGGAGGGGATGTCCAGGCCGATCAAGGCCCGAAAGACGTAGTGCGTGGCGGCCAGGGTGATGGCGTAGACGGCGTTGATGCTCCCCCCGCACTGCGGATCGCTGCCGCTGAAATCGACGGTGGCCTCGTCGCCCTGAATGGTGATGGACACGGCGATCTCGATGGGGCCAGCGCCCTGCCCGTCGTCGTCCATCCGGTCCCGGAAGCGATAGCTGCCGTCGGGCAGGTCGGCGATCAGGCGGCGGGTCATCCGCTCGGCGTAGGCCAACAGCCCGCCCATATAATGCTCCACCTCCGGCAGGCCGTAACGCTCGATCAGGGCCTGCATGCGCTCGACCCCCTTGTGGTTGGCCGCGATCTGGGCCCGCAGGTCGCCGGCCCGCTCCTCCGGGGTGCGGACGTTGGCCAGCAGCAGCTTCCACAGCGGTTCGTTGAGCCGCCCTCCCTCGATCAGCATCAGCGGGGGGATGATCACCCCCTCCTGGTAGAGTTCCTGCGACAGGGGCATCGAGCCGGGCGACATCCCGCCCACGTCGGCGTGGTGGGCGCGGTTGGCGGCGAAACCGACCTGGCGCGGCGATCCGTCTTCATCGACAAAGATGGGGGTGATCAACGTGATGTCCGGCAGGTGGGTGCCGCCCTGGTAGGGGTCGTTGAGGATGGCTACGTCGCCCGGCGCAAAGTTGAGCGCTGCCAGGCAGGTCTGGACCGACATCGGCATCGCCCCCAGGTGGACGGGCATATGGGCCGCCTGAGCGATCATCTGCCCCCCGGCGTCGAACAGGGCGCAGGAGAAATCGCGCCGCTCCTTGATGTTGGGCGAGTAGCCGCTGCGGCGCAGGACCATGCCCATCTCTTCGGCGATGGCCGAGAAGAGGTGTTTGAACACTTCCAGCCGGATCGGATCGTGCACCTGGCTATTCCCCCTTGAAGGCCGGGCGGCGCTTTTCCAGGAAGGCGGCGATGCCCTCCCGCGCGTCCGCCGTGTGGGAGATGTCGATGATGCCGCGCGCCTCGCGCTCCATTTGCGTTTCCAACGATTCGGTCATCCCCGCGTGCAGCAGGCGCTTGGTCACGCCGAAGGCCCTGGTGGGGCCGGCGGCCAGTTGGACGGCCAGGGCGGTGGCTTCGCCGAGAACCTGGTCGTCGGGCAGCACGCGGCTGACGATGCCGAAGGCCAGGGCTTCCTGGGCGCTCAGGCGGCGGTTGGTCAGGGCCAGCTCCAATGCCCGTTTCAGGCCGACGATGCGCGGCAGGAAGTAGGTCGAAGAGCCGTCGGGGGTCAGCCCGGCATTGGTGTAGGCCATCGTGAAGCGGGCCGACTCGGCGGCGTAGACGATGTCGCAGGCGCAGACCAGGCTCATACCGGCCCCGCCGGCGGTGCCGTTGACGGCGGCGATGACGGGCGCATCGGTGCGGGCCAGGCAGGACATGGCCGCGTGGAAATAGTAGGTCAGCTTTTTCAGGTGGCCGGCCAGGTCTTCCCGCGTGGCGAACTCCCGCAAATCGCCCCCGCCGCTGAACAACTTACCCGCCCCGGTGATGAGGACCGCTCGCACGGCGGGGTCCTGGTCGCAGCGCACGGCGGCGTCGAACAGGTCGAGGGCCATCTGCGAGTTGAGGGCGTTGGCAGCCTGGGGCCGGTTCAGGGTCAAATGGGCCACGCCGTCTTCGACGGCGAACAGCAGGGTGTCGTACTCGACGGTTGTGCTCATTTTCGTCTCCTCGTATAAAATAGGGATTGGAGTGCGGACACTTGCACCTGCGCGCAAGTGCAGGTGATTTATTGCCCAGGCCAAGGCATTATGCGGGGAATTGCAACAGGCGCAGCAAATTCTGGAACAGGCCTATCAGGGGTTGGACATTGACCGGCAGCCTATCTTCCTCTTCGGGCCGCTGCTTCTGGCAGAGGCTCATCTGCAACTGGCCCGCGGCAAACCGAAAGAGGCCAGGAAAGGGCTAACGTATTTAATCGCGCGGCTGCGCCGGGCTGGGGCGCTTTTACACCTGCCTGAAGCCCTGTGGCTATATGGGAAGGCGCTGCTGGCGCTAAACAAACCGGAGGAGGCGCGGCAGAGCTTTCTGGAAGGTCAGATAGTTGCCGAAGAAACCGGAGCGCGGCGGGTGTGGTGGCGGATTTTGGGAGCGTTGTGTGAATTGGAAACGGCCGT
>JBHHXL010000061.1:0-16407 GCA_046757065.1 Anaerolineae bacterium | reverse complement strand
GTATTTATTTGCGATGATGGGCCGGATCTCAAACGCCGTTGGCCACCGGTTGCATCAGAGGTTGAGGAACCACCGGAACCGAAAAGCCCATCACCGGCTCGCGCACGCCCTGGATGAGGTTGGCGATCTGCGTGGCGACTTCGACGGCGCGCAGGCCATCCTCAACGGGAACTAACGGCGCTGTGTTGTTTCGGATGCAATAGGCGAAGTGTTTCAATTCCAGCATCAGCGGTTCGACGGTGGGCACGAAGATGCGCTCGATCAAACTTTCCTGGCGGTAACGGTTCGACCGGAATTCGGGGATGGTCCGGCGGTGGACGGAGATGCCTTTGTTGAGCAGATCGGCTTCGATGTAGGCGCTCTTGGTTGTGATCTCCAGGGCGCGGACCTTCTGCTCGGTCACCCGCGAGGCCATCAGCGTGGCAATCGGCCCACCTTCAAACGTCAGCATAGCCACGGCGTGATCGATGGCCTCGGTAAAGACCGGGCTGCCCTGGGCGCTGATGGCGCAGATAGGTTGTCTCACCAAATCCAGCACCAGGTCAATGTCGTGAATCATCAGGTCAAAAATGACATCGACATCTTTATTGCTTTGCACAAACGGGCTGAGCCGGCGCATAGTGAGGGCCACCGGCGACATATCGGTGATGACCGCGTGCAGCTCCTCGATGGTGGGGTTGAAGCGCTCGATGTGCCCGACCTGAACAATGCGGTTATGTCGTCTGGCCGCATTTACTAATTGCTGGGCCTCCCCCAAGGTGGCGGTCATTGGTTTTTCCACAAAGACGTGTCGCCCGGCTTCCAGGGCCATCATACTTAGCTTAAAATGGGCCGGCGTCGAGGCGGCAATGCTGATCGCCTCAACCTGGGCCAACATCTCGGCAAAGTCACGGAAATAGGTCGTTTGATAGCGTTGGGCCATATCTCGCCCCTGCTCGACGGACAGGTCGCAAACTCCCACCAGGTCTGTTTCTGGAAGATTGGCAAAGTTGCGGCAATGATTGGCTCCCATTGAACCAACACCCACGACACCCACACGTACAGAATTCATCACTTATGCTCCTCCCGGTAAAGGCATTAAATAAAATAGAAACCGTTTGGTAATTACTTGATCAGGTCATTTCAACCCGACGAAGGACGGTGGACGAATGACCCATATCCGACCAAAGGGCTTGATTTCATCATTCGTCCTTCGTCTTTCGTCACGGGGAACGGCATTCACGGTGTAAAATTAATTTCCGAATGCTCTCAAATATCCCAGGAATTCGCGGACCGTTACAAAGAAGTTACCATGTCTTTGTGGTAAACTCGTTGGAAGAGTATATGGAAATAGTTAGAATCGTAGCGGGGATCTGCCCTTTAAGCGATCCGGTTGGCCGCTTCCACGATTTGCTCCAGCTCGGATTGGGCCAGCGAAGCGTGAACCGGCAGGGAAAGGACCTCTCTGCTGGCGCGTTCCGCTTGCGGCAATGTGTCGTCATAGCCCAGGTTGCGGTAAAGCGGTTGCTGGTGGAGGGGGATGGGATAATAGGTTTCGGTGCGAACGCCCGCTTCGGCCAACTGTTCACGGACGGCATCTCGCCTTTCCCCGACGCGAACCGTGTATTGGTGGTAAACGTGCCGCGCGTTGGACTTGACAAACGGGGGGGGGAGGGTTTCGATGTGAGAACTGAGGTAGCTGGCATTGGCAATGCGCCGTTCGGTCCAGGCCTCGATTTTGTCGAGCTGGACCAGCCCCAGGGCTGCCTGCAGATCGGTCATACGGAAGTGGTAGCCCAGCTCGGCATAGTGGTAGCGGTTTTGCTGGCCGTGGTTGCGCAGCAGGCGCGCGCGCTCGGCCAGGCTGGCATCTGAAGTGGTCAGCATCCCCCCTTCGACCGTGGTCATATTCTTGGTGGCGTAGAACGAAAAGCAGCCCGTGGCAAAACTGCCGGCAGATTTGCCGTTCAGTTGTGCGCCGTGCGCCTGGCAGGCATCTTCGATCAGAACCAGGTTATGGGCGTCGGCCAGTTCCTGGAGTTGGTCCATATCGCACACCTGACCGTACAGGTGAACGGCGACAATGGCTTTGGTCTTCGGGGTGATTTTGGCCGCGACGTCGGCCGGGTCGAGGTTGTAGGTATCGGGTTTAATATCGGCGAAGACGGGCCGGCCCCCCGTGTACAGAATGGTATTGGCGGTGGCCACAAAGGTAAAGGGGGTGGTAATAACCTCGTCATCCTGGCCGATGCCGTGCAGCATCAGGGCCAGCCACAAGGCCGCCGTTCCCGATGAGACGGCGACAGCGTGCTCGAAGCCGTATAGCGCGGCGAATTTCTCTTCGAACTGGCGGACCCGTTGGCCTTGCACCACGTAGCCGGATTTGAGCACATCCACGACGGCATCGATTTCTTCTTGTCCAATTACGGGTTTGCTTATAGGAATCATGTTCGTTTTCCTCGAATTCGTTTGGGGTATTTTAAGAAACGGTGGGCGGGAGTTTCGAGCGAGAGGCAGGCATTAGGACCACAGGTAAGAATGGGGATTTTGTCTGATTTAGGCAGTTCCGGCTCAGGCGCCCAGGCCGTGAAAGCGGTAACCTACCCCCCAGGCGGTGCGGACATAGTTCGGTCTGGCCGGGTTCCTTTCCAGTTTCCGGCGCAGGTACAAAACGTACAACTTCAACAGGCGGCGCCCGGCATCGTCTTGACCGCCCCAAATTTCTTGGACGAGTTCATCGTGGGGAACGACCCTGTCAGCGTTGCGGAACAGGTAGGTCAGCAGCCGCAACTCCGTCGGTGTGAGCCGGGTCACGTGGCCGTTAACTCGAACTTCACCCCGGGTCAGGTTGAGCGTCAGGTAATCGTCCTGGTAGATCAGCTCGGAGGCAAACTCTGACTGGGCGCGGCGCAACAGGGCTCGCACCTTAGCCAACAAAATGGAGCCATCGCAGGGTTTGACGACGTAGTCATCGGCGCCCGCTTCCAGGCTTCGCACCATCGAAGCTTCGTCGGAGCGGGCGGTGAGCATCAGGATGGGGATGTCGAAAAGGGTGCGGAGCTGGCGGCAGGTTTCCACGCCGTCCATAACCGGCATCATAAAATCAAGGATGACCAGGTCGGGTTGTTCCTTGAGCGCTTCGCTGAGTCCATTCTCGCCGCTGGCGCTCGTGACCACATCGTATCCCTTTGAGTTTAATATCAGTTGTAGCAGTTGCAAGAGTTCTGCATCGTCGTCGATAACTAAAATCTTGGCCATCTAAGGTTTTCTCCAATACGGCAAGGCAAAATTCAAGCAAACCCCTCGATCCTCCTGGCGATCCACCCACATTTCTCCACCCATCAGCCTTGCCAGTTTGCGCACGCTGTATAAACCGATGGTGTAGCCAAAGGGGATCGAATTTATGTTATCTTCCAGTGGATAAAAGGGCCAAAATATCTTTTCAAATTGGTGTTCTTCAAGCGGCGGCCCGTTGTCTTTCAAGCGAATGATGGCCTGAAAGTCTCCTTCGTCAACCTTGATCTCTATCGAGCCCGTCGGGTGGCAGCGGCGGGCTGCGTGCTCCAGCAGGTGGTTGATAATGATTTTCAATTTGGTCACGTCCGTTGAAACTGTTGGCAGCCTCACCGGCGTTTTCAACGCGACCCTGATCTCGGGCATGGTGGCCCCAAACGCTTTGACGCTGTGGGATAACAACTGGCGCAGGTCGGTTGGCTCCAACCTGAGGCGAATTTCCTGCCCCAGGGTCAGGTGGGAAATCTCCAGGAGTTCCCTCAAAACGATTGACAGTTGTTTGCTTTGCTGGTGAGCCCGCTCCAGCACCTCGCGACCTTTGTCCGATAGGGCCTGGGTAGCCAGCATGTAATCCAGGGAGGATTGCACCGCTGTCAGCGGAGTGCGCAGGTTGTGGGAGGCCATCGAAAGAAGTTCGGCCTGAAGTTGTTCGACGTCCTGGTGAACCGAAACCTCGCGGAAGATGGAAGCCACGCCGATGCTTTGCCCATCGTTAACGAGCGGTATGGCTACGCCTTCGATGGTGCAAACCCGCCCCGATGGCAATTGCAGGGGGATCCCCCGTCCAAAACTTATAGAGGCCATTTCCCGCAACGCTTGCTCAAAAAGCTCTTTGAGGTGGTGATAGCCGCTGCCATCGAGAGGCGTATCAAGCATAACCTCGGCGTACGGCCGTCCAATGATCTGGTGCGGTCGCCGGCCAAGCAAACGCGCTCCGGCTGAATTAACCGTCAATGTTTGTAACGTGTTGTCGAGCAGCCAGACACCGTCACTGACGTTCTCCAAAATGAGGGCCAAATGTTGTACATTGGTGTCCATAAAACTGATAGGAGTCATTTCAGGCAACGGCATCGTCGTCTGAGTTTCGTGTTTTGCCTCAGAACCAACAAGCTCTGAAATGGGGTTGTGAGCCCCCTCTGTGTTGTTGCGAGGCGATGACACGTTGCCGCCGGCTGAATCGATTGTGATTCTTGGCGTGCGCACAATTTGCAAACCTTACAGCAATATCTGGTCTCATTGAAAATTGTTAACAACCTTTTGTTAATGTAGCAGTTGTTTATAGCAATGATGTTAGAAGAAGCTAGGAAAAATGTGTGAATATTTGCGGGGGACGTGGGGATTAGACCTGGAGGCGTTAGAGGTGGAGGCAGCGAAGCTCACTTGAAAGTACCCCCCCCGCTTGCGCATAACCCTCCCCCGAAATCGGCGCGCAAGCGGGGAGTCGCCGTAGGCGGCGGGTGGGATAGGCTAAGTTTTCACGCTTTGCGCCGGTGGTGTGCCGTCAGGCTTATGACGACTTCATCGAAAAGAAAAAAGAGGGGCAATGCCCCTCTTGGATTATCAGTGACAAAGACTATTCGTCGCCGGATCAACCGAAGCGATAACCCACGCCCCACTCATTTTGAATCAGAATGGGTTTTGAGGGATCGGCCTCGATTTTCTTGCGCAGGTAACTAATGTACAACCGGAGGTGATCCAACTCGCCCGCATATTCCGACCCCCAGACCTGGGTCAGCAGGAATTCATGCGGCAAAACGCGACCTTGATGTTTGACCAGACAAACGAGTAATTTGAATTCGGTCGGGCTGAGGTCAACCCGGTCGCCGCGTTGGGTGACTTCGTGCTTATCGAAATCAATGACCAGGTCATTGTAGCGATAGATGCGCCCGATTTCGCCGCCGCCGTCGCCGGTGCTGGCCCGGCGCAACAGGGCTTTAATGCGCGCGCCGAGTTCACGCATAGTCACCGGTTTGACCAGGTAGTCGTCGGCCCCCATCTCCAAACCTTTGACTATATGCTCTTCAGAGCCGAGAGCGGTTAGCATCATTATGGGCACGTCCGACATTTCGCGGAAGCGCTGGCAGGTTTGCCAACCGTCCATCCCCGGCAACATCACATCCAGAATAATCAAATCGGGCTTCGAGGTATAAGCTTTTTGCAGTCCTTCCACGGCCTCGCCGGCCACGATCACCTCGTAGCCCATAGATGTTAGCAAATCGTTCATATTTTCTTGCAACATCGGATCGTCGTCAATCACCAAGATGCGTTCGCTCACGAGATTTTCACCTCCTCGCTAAACCAGGGCAAGGTAAAGCAAAACTTCGACCCTTTTCCTTCCTCGCTTTCGACCCAAATGTCGCCTTTGTGTTCTTCAACCAGTCTCCTGACAATGTATAGCCCCAATCCGAGGCCGCGTGTTTTGCGCTCTTGGTCGCGCGCACCCCGGTTAAACTTATCAAAGATAAATGGACGAACATCCTCAGGAATGCCCGCCCCCTGATCGACGACCCGGATCAAAGCGCCCGGTTGGGTTGTCTCAACTTCAACGGTGATCTCCGAACCGGGGGGTGAGTAATGAACCGCGTTGTCCAGAAGATGGTCCAAAATAATGTCCAGCTTGTTGGCATCGGCCAGCACGTGCGGTACTTTTGGCGGCGCAATGAGCTTAATGTGGTGATAGGGAGACCTGATGGTGAAGGTTTTTACCGCCTGACGGACAAAAGGAAGCAAGGATACAGGCTCCGGATAGATGTGTAGTTTCCCGGCTTCAATCTGAGAGACATCAAGGATTTCGCCAACGAACTGGGACAGCATAAATGCCTGCTTCTGTATTTCGTGGATGCGCTCCTGGGAGCGCGCCTCCAGCCTGGCTCGGGCCAGAACCCATTCGGCAGCCGTGGTGATGCTCATCAACGGCGAGCGGAGGGCGTGCGAGGCGACGGCCACAAACTCTGCTTGCAGGCGTTGCTCTTCGTATATTTTGTTAAACAGGCGGGCGTTTTCCAGGGCAATGGCCGCCCCCGGTGTTATTCTCTGCAAAAGCTGCACATCTATGTTATCGAAATGCCCGCCTTTTTTGTTGGCCAGCTCAATTACGCCGATCACCTCGTCCCGGTACCGCAGCGGCGTTGCCAATAGATCGTGTCTTTCCAGCCCTGGCAGATGATCGGACCCCGGATTGTAATGGGAATGGACGCTTACATCCTCAATATAAACGGCGGTTGGGTGCTGAGCGATCCAACCTACCAGGCTATCTTTAAGACCGTACAGCTTATCACCATCCGGCGCTTCTTTTTCGATGCGGTTTGAGGCCAACAGCCGAAATCCGCCTGCCTGGCGATCGCACACCAGTACCGAGCAAGCCTCGGCGTTGAAGATGGCCGGCAGGGTGTCCGTGATATTCCTTAAGACGTCATCAACGTTCAGGCTCGAGGTTAAAATGTCGCCGATGTTCTGGACAATCTCAAGGGTTTCATTGTGATCGGGTTGCTCGCGGAGGATCTGCTCTTTGATCAGGCTGCCCCAATAAGCGCAAAACTGATCGATGACCAGTTGCAGCATTGTTGCCGGGGTTGGATCGGCAGGGTCATAGGCGGAATGGCGGTAAATTGTTAAGATGCCCAGGTTAAGGCCCTGCCATTTCAGGGCATAGCGTTGGGTCTTCTCCTCGACCGCAGGCTCAATGCCGGCAACGGTTGGTCCGTTTTCCTGTAAAGGAGAATCGACCGGGTAACCCGGGCTGGTCGTGGCGATGAGAGAGTTGGGTGTGACCGAGGTTGAGTCCGCCCATAGCATCAGCTCGGCGTCATATCCACCTGCCAGGTCTCGGGCAAGATCGGTCAACAACTGAAAAACGCCGTCCCACGCGCCCGAAGTTTGCGCGTGATGAAGCTCTTCGATAAAGGCGCGGACTCTTTCCAGAATAGTGATTTCAATTCGTGGTTCTACCAATGCGGTGGCAGGTTTATCTGTCATTTCAAGGTTAATTGTCCAATTAAATGGGTGGATTGTCAAGTTCAGGGCAGAATTTCGATGTCGTCGACGTAGGTGTAAGTGTTGTAATTGCCGTCGTTTCGGTTGTAGTTGTGAAACTCGATGACAATGGTTTGACCCTTATAACCGGTTAGAGGGATGATAGCCTGCTTCCAACCGAATGTGCGCAAGTTTGAGCAACTCAGGTTGGTGTTTTCGGGATTGCCATCTCGCAGGGCCACGTCGCCCTTGGTCAAAACCTCGAAAGTGTCCCACAAGCCGGTGGCGCTCTGGACCGTATCGTAGGTGAAAATCTTGTACCAGACCGATAAGCGAGGGGTTCCGGTTGCCGGTACGGTCACGAGAGTCTTGATCCAGGCGCTGCCGACCGGCACGCTGGTGCAACTATACGTGGGATCGCCCAGCAAGGCAGCAAAATTACCGCTATGCTTTTCTGCCGTCGAGATGAACTGGTTAAGCTCCCCGCCCGTCGCCCAGCCATCGAAGGTGCCCGTCTCAAAATCGCCGTTGGAGAAAACGGGGATCGTCGGCGAAAAGCCTTTCAACACCAGCGGCAGGACGGTGATCTTCAGGCCAATGGCCTGCGGCGGGCTGGCCAGGAAATCGCTCCAGTGCCCGGCGCGGTCTTTGGCCCGGACCGTGAAGAGATAGGGGGTTTCGACGTTGATGGCAACGGGATCGTTGGGGCCAAATTGGGCCGATGTGGCCGGCGTCAGCGCAAACCACTGCACTTGCGGATTGCCGTTCTCGGCGTAATAAACCTCGTACGAAAGGGAGGTGTCCCCCGTGTCGATACCGCCCCAGGTGACATCGAACAGGTTGTTGGTCTTATCCGGGCTGGCGTTGACGAAACTCATCGTTGGGGCCCGCGTATCGACGGTGACCGGACCGGCGGATGTGTCGGCGCTGATATTCCCGACGTTGTCCTCCGCCGTCAGATACAGGGTGTAGACGCCATCGCTGCCGACATCGAAGGGGGCGTTTTGAGCGTAGCTCCCCGTGGTGGGGTCTGGCGCTGTGCCCAGATGGTAGGTTTTCAAGCCGCTGCCGGCGTCGGTGGTGGCCTGCCACTGGGGAGCCAGGGTCGTGTCGTCTTCGTAGCCGGCGGCCGGAGGGTAACCGGGCGGGTTCGCATCGGTGTCATCGTCGGGCAGGATGGTGAAGCTGGCCGGCGTGGCCGGCGGCGTGCCATCGAGGTGAATCGTAAACAGATCGTAGGTGGCAGTGTTGCTGACCCGGTCGGATGTTGTCAGCTTCAGGTGCACCTGGCCATCGCTGTTTGTGGAGACGCCGGGGAACGTACCCTGGGTGCTGCTGCCCAGGTTCAGCGTCTGGTCGTTGGCGTCGTCCGATTGGTGGTCCCACATCGCCGCGTGCGCCGCCGGTCCCGCTCCGCCGTCCTGAGCGGTGGCGGTAAAACTCCAGCCGCCTGTCAAGGCCGGGGTTCTGTACCAGTAGTCGTTGCCGTTGGTGTAGTCGGGGGCGGTCACATTGGCCAGAGTCAGCGTGGCCGTCGGCGGGGTGGTGTCGGCCACCGTATCGATGGTGAGGGTGTAAACATTGCCGGCCCGGTTGGCGAATCCGACGGCAAAATTCGTCTGGTTCTCGCCCACATCGACGACGTAGGTCTGGCTGTAGGGCGCGGTTTCAAGTTCGACGCCGGCCTGCCCCCAGGCCGGGCTGAAAATCACCTGCCAGGCCCCGGAGTTCTGCCAGTTGAGGGCCGAGGTATCGGCTTCGGCGCTGTAGGCTGAGGAGGCGCTGGCAGAATTGTAATACAGGGTGCCGCTCACCAGCCCCGTCGTTTGGGCGATGTAAAGATAGTCGCTGCTCTCAAAAATGTTTAACGTCCCGCCGGCAGGCGCGTCCTGGTCAACAATGACCGAGCCGAACAGGTTGCTGACGTTGTTCCCGTCCACGTTGCCAACATTGTCTACGGCGCGGACGGCCAGGTTGTAGATTCCGTCGCCACCGACGTTGTGCGCGGCGCTCGTGCCGGTGTAAGAGCCGCTGAAGCTGCTGTTGTTGGCCTTGATTTCATAGTGATTAACCCCGCTGCCGCCGTTGTCGCTGGCGGCGCTCCAGGAGAGGTTTATGAAGGGATCGTCCTCATAATATTGCGTGGGGTTAGACGTTGGCGGCGAAGGGGCCAGGCCATCCCCGCCGCTGTCGGCGTCGCCGGCGTGTTGGAAATTGAGCGGGGCCTCGGGGCCGGTGTTGTCCAGCCGAACCGGAACCGCCGCCGTGCCGACGTTGCTGACGTTGTCGGTCACGGCTACGGTCACGGTGATCGTGCCGTCTTGGTCGTCATCGACGTTGTTAAACGTGCCGTTTGTGGCCGTGGTGGGCAGGTTCAGCGTTTGATCGTCGCCATCATCCGTCTGGTGGTCCCAGGTGGCGGCGATGGCGGCGATGCCCGCTCCCCCGTCGTCTCGATTGAAGCTGAAAGCCCAACCGCCGCCCAGGTTTGAGGTTTTGTGCCAGTTGCCACCGCTGTCCAGCTCATCGTCAAAGGGCGGCGGATCGTAATCGGGGTTCGTGACATCAAGCAGCGTAACGCTGGGCGCGGTGGTATCCTGGGTCATCGTCAGGCTCAGGGCCTGGGTATTGCCGGCCTGGTTGACGAAATGAACGGTCAGTTCGTTTTCCGTTTCGCCGATGCTAATGTCATAGGTTTGCAGATAGGGCATCGTCTCATCTTCAAAGCTGGCTCTGCCCCAGGCCGGATCGAAGACCACTTTCCAGCGTTCCGAGCCTTCCCCCCAGTTGGTGTTATCGGCGGTCACCGAGAAACTGGAGGGGCTGTTGTTGTTGTAAAACATCGTCCCGGTGGTGATGTTGGTCGCGTCGCTAATAAAAAGGAATTCTCCGCCGGAGATTTCGGCGAGGGTCAAGACCCCACCGATGGGCGAGTCCGTATCCACCTCAATGACGAGTGCACCCAAATCCTCGCTGGCGCTCTCGTTACCGACGTTGTCTACCGCCGCCACCCGGAAGTTGTAGGGGCCATCGGTTGCCACCGTGTACGAGGCGTCCTCGGCCACGATGGGGCCGCTTGGCGGGTCGTTGGGGCTGAGCCGGTAACCCTGGACGCCGCTGCCGCCGGGATCGCCCGGCGCGTCCCAGGTAAAATCGATCACGAAGTCATCTTCCCAATGGAGGTTATTCGGGTCATCAACGTGGGGGGCAAAACCGTCGCCGCCGCTGTCTGCGTCTGGCACGTGCGCAAAGTTGATGGGCTTGTTGGGGGCCAGGTTGTCCTGGGTGAAGGAAATGGTTACGGTATCGGTCAGGCCGGTGGTTTGATCGGTGGCGGTGAAGACGACGTTGTTCTGCGAGGGGGCGTTGACGCCAATGGTGTAGACGACCTTGTAGCTGCCGCCGGAGCCGGTCGTATCGGAAATGGGGGTGCTGCCAAAGGCAAACCCCCCTTCAAAACTATAATTTCCGGTGTCCGAAAGCGTCACGGAAACGGTGATGGTCTGCCCGCCGCCGCCGCTCGCCAGGCTGTTGAAATAGACCTGTTCGGTCGCGGTCAACGGCTCGACGACGTAGAGGTAAGTTGGTTGGTCAGATGTGACCGCAACCGAGGTGATCACCGGCGGCGAGGATGCCCGGCTTATCGTTACCGACAGACTTAACAAAAGCAGCAATGCAATAGCACTGCTGGCTAGCGCGCTCAGCAGGGCCAGCCCGAGGCGCGTCAGGCAATGGGACCACAAAGCAAGAATATTTTTTTTCACGTACTTCATCCAACTTCTTAAAGATGGCGAGACCTGGCAATCAGCGGTACCATTATACCAAAAACTACAGGCCATATTGTACCCCCAATTGGTACTGTCATCGTCAAGCTGGACGTGAGGGCGGGTTGTTTAGCGGGGAGCATTTCAGTTTAGGGGCGAATTTATGGAGTTGCTAGCAAAATGGGCTTTGGAGTCAAGGCTTTAGCCGGTCAAAGCCTACTAATCTCCGGCTGAAGCCTCGACTCCGCAAAACTTGCCCCAAAAGTGAAATACACCCGTTTAGCGGATGGCAATTGTCGTTAACCAATGGCCGTGCTATACTTCCTCGTTATGACGAGGCTCTTGAAGCGCTGCGCAGCGCATCTGGAGCCGCTTATCGAGTCTACTTGAAACAGGAGTTTTACAAAAAATGGAAGAGCAAGATTCATCTGCGATCAACAACCCCGCCCAGGGAGACCAGAAACGGGTTTGGAGCTATCACGGCTACCAAATGTCGCCGGGCGAATTCAACACGGCGATGGTGCATCTCTATCGAGGCGAGATCACCCGTTCAAATATGTGGCGGACTCGCCTGGACACGACCACCAACTGGGCCGTGGTCACCCTGGCCGGGTTGCTGACGTTTGCCTTCGGTTCGAATAACCATCATCACGTCACAATTTTGCTGGGTATCGCTTTAACCGCCTTTTTTCTCTTCATCGAGGCCCGCCGCTACCGGTACTACGAGCTGTGGTCTTTGCGCGTCCGCCTGATGGAAACCGACTTTTTTGGGGCGATGCTGGCCCCTCCCTTTGGCCCCAGCGATGGCTGGGCCCGTTCTCTGAACGAGAGTTTGCTAAACCCCAGTTTTCCCATTACTATGTGGGAAGCCGTGGGTCGTCGCTTGCGCCGCAATTACATCTGGAGTTTTCTTATTCTGGCTGCAAGCTGGCTCATTAAATTGACCATCCATCCAGGCAGCACCCAAAACCTGGATACCATCATCTTGCGGGCAGCAATTGGCCCGTTGCCTGGTTGGGGGGTCACGGTTGGCGTGTTGCTATTCTACATTGGCCTGATTCTGCTGGCCGGACTGACGGCCGGTTTGCAACGGTCCGCCGGAGAGGTGCTACCTCGTGGCCTTTCAGAGGGGTTGTTCAACGGCCTGGCCGATGCCGCCCACAAGGTTTTACCCGAAGACAACTGGCCCTTCAAACGCCATCGGTACCTGACCTTTATTATTACCGGTCGATACCAGGCGGTGGCGGACCAACTGATGACGTTGCTGAAACACGGCGTAACCACGGTGGACGGAACCGGGATGTATTCCGGCAAAACCCGGCACATCCTGTTGTGCGCCGTGGAACCGGATGAACTCGCTTACTTGAAAACATTGGTTTATACCGCAGACCCCGGCGCATTCATTGTCGTCAACCCCGTTGAGGGGGTCTATGGCAGCGGTTTTCAAGACCTTGCGCCAAGGTGGCGGCAAGCATCAGAATCGAACAACAAACCCGGCTCTGAATCGAGGTCATAGTCTGATGCGCATTGGAGTGATCAGCGATACGCATAGCGGCGGGCAAATCCCTCCACGGGTCTTTCAGGTTTTCTCCGGGGTCGATTTAATTCTCCACGCGGGGGACCTGGTTGCGCCCCTGGTCCTGACGGCGCTGGAGAAAACGGCCCCCGTCCGGGCCGTATACGGCAATATGGACCCGGCCAGCCTCCAGTTTGATCTGCCCCAAAAGCAAACCATTGAAGCGGGCGGGATGCGCCTGGGTTTGATTCACGGCCACTATGTGCCAAACCCCAACGCCGTCCTGGGCCGCCCCATCGATTACGATCGATTGCACGCCTATTTGCTTTCGGAATTTGCCGCTGAAGAGGTGGCCTGCATTGTCTTCGGCCACACCCATCAGGCCCACCAGGAAATGCACAAAAAGGTATTGATGTTCAATCCAGGTTCGCCCACCCGCGCGCGACCGGCAACGGTGGGCTTGATGGCCGTGGAAGGAGGCAGGATAACGGCGGAAATAGTGGAACTCTAAACACCCGAGGGGATAAACCATGAACGACGAACTTCAACAAAAGGGCCGCCGCGCCAAATTTGCGGCCCGGCAACTGGCCGTCTTAAGCAGTAAGCGCAAAAACCAGGCGCTGCAGGCCATCGCTGAAACGATCATGGAACACGAACCGCTGATCTTGAAGGCCAATGATCAGGACCTGGAGGCGGGGCGCAAGGCCGGTCTCAGCGAGGCTTTGCTGGATCGCCTGTTGCTTACCCCGCACCGCCTGGAAAGCATTGCCAACGACGTCTTGACCGTGGCCGGCCTGCCCGATCCGGTTGGCGAGGAGTTTGATTGCCGGGTGTTGCCCAATGGTTTGCGCGTCAGCCGCCGCCGGGTGCCCGTGGGGGTCATCGGCGTGATTTACGAGAGCCGGCCAAATGTGACGGTTGATATTTCGGTCCTTTGCCTTAAATCCGGCAATGCCGCCATCCTGCGCGGGGGGAAAGAGGCCGCCCACAGCAACCGCGCCTTCGCCGAAGCGGTGACGGCGGGCTACCGGACGGCCGGTCTGCCGGACTACACCATCCAACTGATCGAGACGCCGGAACGGAGTCTGGTCAGGGAGATATTGCGGGCCAGTGAGTTCATCGATATGATCATTCCCCGGGGTGGGGCGGCCTTGCACCAGTACGCCATCGAGAATGCGACGATCCCGGTCATCACCGGCGGGATTGGCATCTGTCACATCTACATCGATGCCCAGGCCGACCGCAGGAAGGTGGCCCCTATTGTGGTCAATGCCAAGGTGCAGCGCCCCAGCGTTTGTAATGCGCTGGACACCATCCTGGTTCATCAGGCTGTTGCCCCCCAAATCCTGCCCCTGGTAGCCGACGCCCTGCACAACGAAGGCGTAGAGTTACGCTGCGAGCCACGGGCTTTAGCCATCCTGGAAGATCATCCCGCCGCCCGCCCGGCCGGCCCGCAAGATTTCGACACCGAATTTCTATCTCTGGTTGCTGCGGTTAAAGTGGTCGATGATCTCGACCAGGCGCTGGACCATATTTATGAGCACAGCACCCGTCACTCCGACGCGATCCTCACCGAGAACTACAGCCTGGCCACCCGCTTTGTCAACGAGGTTGACTCAGCAGCGGTCTTCGTTAACGCCAGCACCCGCTTCAACGATGGGGCGCAGTTTGGCCTGGGCGCTGAGGTGGCCGTCAGCACGCAACGGCTCCACGCCCGGGGGCCGATGGGGTTGCAGGAATTAACGACCTACAAGTGGGTCGTGCTTGGCGACGGGCAGATCCGAGAGTAGGACAGGTGATGAGGATTCAGGTGGGATGGATTGGCGTATGGAAATGCAAGCAGAAGGGCTAGATGAGATCGTTCGTCGCATTGTTGAAGTGGCGAAGCCGGATAAGATCATTCTGTTTGGCTCGGCTGCGCGTGGCGAGATGGGATCGAACAGCGACATAGACCTGCTGGTCGTCAAAGCCGGGGTGCATCGACGACACACTGCCCAGGCTATTTGTCGGAATCTATTTGGGGTAGGGCGGGCTGTCGATGTAGTCGTGGTGACGCCTGAAGACATTGAGCGATATCGGGATGCTATCGGGCTGGTGATTGAACCGGCATTGCGAGAGGGGAAAGTTATCTATGCCGCCTGATCCCGCCGCTTCTTCCCAAGAGAGATGCTTCCCTCCTGACGATCCCCGGGAATGGTTGAATCGTGCCAAGAGCAATCTGGCTCAGGCCAGAGGGGAGGGAAAACCGTGACCAGCCTGGGCGAGGCTAGACGCATCGCGCACCCCATCGTGAGCCGCCTGCGGCATATGTTGGGCCATCGCTCGTATGCCTGGCTGGTCGGGGTGGTGCTGGCCGGGCTGGCCGGGCTCGGCCTGACCCCGTACGGGCTCAGCTTCTTGCATACCGAAGCGGGAGGACGCATCCTGGCCGCCGTTGAAGCGGGCGATGCCTCGGCCCAGGCCCAACTTCCCCAGGCGGTTAACCATTTTCAGCAGGCTCTCCGCTGGCAGCCCGATAACGCTTATGCCCATCGTTTGCTGGGGCGGACCTACCTGGCTTTAGACAATCCCCAGGAGGCCGTACCGGCCTTGACTCGCTTCACCGAATTGCGGCCCGACCACCCCCTCGGCCATTGGGAGTTGGCTCTGGCCTACGAGCAACTATGGCGGCAAGGGGCCGATTTGCATTATTACGACCTGGTGGTAGAATTGCCGCTTGCTCAGGTCAAGGCTCCTGAGACGCCGCTTGCCACGCCCTTTTGCAAGCCCGGCGATCCGCCGCAGGCATGTTATGTGGCTTCGACGGTGCAAGACGTTGAGGGTGACGATCAGGCGATCCTGTTTCAATATCCGCCGGCCGAGGTCACTTATGCGCTTGAGTTGCCGCCTTCCCCAACCACCCTCCGGTTGAGGCCGGGGTTGGCCCCCGCCGCCAGAGACCTGGGCAGCGACGGCGTGGATTATACGGTCTCTGTTAAGGCTGCGAACAGCGGGCGGGCGGAGCGGTTGTATGAAACCTTTCTCTCTCCGGAGGCCGGGTTCGGCGAAGAAGCGCGGCTCGATTTGAGCCCTTACGCGGGCCAAACCGTTCTGTTGACCCTGGCTACCGGCCCCGGCCCCAACGGGAACAACATCGGCGATTTGGCGGGTTGGGTGGCGCCGGTTGTGGAAGATGCCAGAGTCGCGCAGTTCGAGGAAACCGGGCAGGCGGCCCAGGCCGCGATGTTGCGGGAGTGGAAGGCGGGCGGCTTTACCACGTCTCAATTTATCGAGCGAGGAGACAGCGACTGGACCGCCCGGCATTTTGAGGATGCGCTGGAGTGGTACCGCCGGGTTGAGCTTGTGAACGAGGGAAAACCCAATCCGGTTGCGTTTCGCTCTGCCATTGCCGCCGTGATTTCCCAACGAATGCTGACCCCCCACGAGTTGGCGACCCTGGCCATCCACCCCCTGGCTGGCGGCAGCGTGCAGATTGAAGCTGAAACCCTGCAATGGTCTTACACGCTGGCCAATGGCTGGCAATGGATGTATGGCCAGCCGCTTTCGGCCTTCCCTTCTATGGATCCAGGGGCCGGAGTTCTATGGTGGGACGGAGTTGCCGTAGCCGTGGTGCAGGTTCCCGAGGATGCCAATTACCGGCTGGCGTTTCGGGCGCAGCATACTGCTCCAGCCCCCATCGAGGTTCAAGTCGAACACAACTTTGCCCCGGTCGCCCCCTTTGCCCTGGATCGAGGCGATTTGAGCTGGCAAGAATTGGAAACCGATCTGTTTTTGAGCGCCGGGTTGCACGTGATCGGCGTCCGTTTCCTAAATGAGTATTATGCCGGGGACGCCGACCGCAACGCCGTCCTGGATTGGCTCCGGCTTGAAGTTGAGGAATAA
>JBHHXL010000060.1:0-16560 GCA_046757065.1 Anaerolineae bacterium | reverse complement strand
ACTAACACGCTTCGCGTGTCCTACATTACCACACAATTCCTCACAGAGCCTGAAAGAGTAAGGAGGAGGCCGGTGATCTTGAACAAGATAACTCTCAACTTGCTGCGCTTCATTATCGACCAGGGGTACCAACCGGGGGACCGCCTGCCCTCTCTGAATGAATTGAGCACCGGCCTGGGGGTCAATATCGGAAAAGTGCGGGAAGAGATGGCAGTGGCCCGTAACCTGGGCCTGGTTGAGGTCAAACCTCGCGCCGGCACCAGATTAGCGCCCTACAACTTCGCCCCGGCGGTGCGCCTCAGCCTCCTTTTCGGGCTGGGGTTGGATCGCAGCGCCTTCGAACATTTCCGCAAACTGCGCACAAACATCGAGGCCAGTTTCTGGCACGAGGGCGCTAGCCTGTTGGCAGATGAGGACAAAGCCCACCTGCGCGCTCTGATGCAAAGCGCCTGTAGCAAACTCAGCACGCCGGCGGTTGAAATTCCCCACCCTGAACACCGCGACCTGCATATGACCATCTTCAGGCGGCTGAACAACCCCTTTGTCAGGGGTATCCAGGAGGCGTACTGGGACGCTTACGAAGCTATTGAGCTAAACCGCTACGCCGATTACCAGTATTGGAAGGAGGTTTGGAACTATCATCAGCAAATTGTAGACAACCTGTGCAGTGGTGATATTGAAGCTGCCCGGAAGGCCTTTATCGCCCACATCGAACTGCTACCCCAACACTTTGGTCCCTAAAACCCTCAATCATAACCCCAATTAACGTGCGGAGGCATTTCAGGAGAAAACCTTATGAGCATGGTTAAAGCAAAAAGTGATCCCCTGGTTATCGACACATCGTCAGTCGTTAACAATTTTTCAATCAACATCGCCACCGTCAACGGCACCGGTAGCCAGACGGCCAACGGTGTTTTGTTGCGAAGCCTGTTCAAGATGGGCATACCGGTCAACGGCAAAAACCTGTTTCCCTCTAACATCAAAGGCCTGCCAACCTGGTACCTGATTCGGGTAAGTAGGGACGGCTACGTCGCTCGCTGCGACACAGAGGAAATTTTGGTTGCGATGAACCGGGCCACGGCGGCAGAAGACATTCGGAAATTGCCGCCAGGCGGCATTTGCTTTCATCCCGATCATCTGACCCTGACCGACACCCGAAATGATGTGACCTACTATCCCATGCCGGTCAACCAACTGGTCAGGGAAACCGGGGTTGGCGCCAATCTGCGCGATTATGTGGCGAACATGGTTTACGTGGGCGTCCTGGCCGAAATATTGGGCATCGACTTGAACCGCATCCACGAAGCGCTTGAATTTCACTTTGGCGGAAAACCCAAACCCGTGGCCCTGAACTTCGGCACGGTCGAAGCTGCCGCGGAATGGGCACGGGAGCGTCTCCGCAAAGCGGACCCCTACCGCGTGGCCCCAATGGAGGCCACCGAAGGGAAAATCCTGATCGACGGCAACACGGCCGCGGCCCTGGGGGCTATCTTTGGCGGCGTTTCGGTGGTGGCCTGGTACCCCATCACCCCCTCGACGGGCCTGGTGGACGCCCTGCGCAAATACCTGCCCAAACTGCGCCAGGACCCGAACACCGGCCAGGCGACCTGCGCCGTGGTTCAAGCCGAAGATGAACTGGCCGCCGCCGGCATGATCGTTGGGGCGGGCTGGGCCGGGGCGCGGGCGATGACCGCCACCTCCGGCCCCGGGCTGTCGCTGATGACCGAGTTCGCCGGTTTGGGGTATTTTGCCGAAGTTCCCGCCGTCATTTGGGATGTGATGCGCGTCGGACCCAGCACCGGCCTGCCAACGCGGACCTCGCAGGGGGATGTTCTGGCGGCTTACTTCCTGGGGCACGGTGACACGCGCCACGTCTGCCTTTTGCCCGGCTCCGTCAAAGAGTGCTTCGAGTTTGGCAGCATCGCTTTCGACCTGGCCGAGCGCCTCCAGACCCCGGTGTTTGTCCTCAGCGACCTCGACCTGGGGATGAACCTGTGGATGACCGACCCGTTCGATTACCCCGAAAATCCTCTGGACCGGGGCAAAGTTCTGTCGGCCAAGGACCTGGGCGACCTGAAACAGTTTGCCCGCTTCGGCGATGTGGACGGAGACGGTATTCCCTACCGCACCCTGCCGGGCACCGACCATCCCCTGGCCGGGGTTCTGGCGCGCGGCAGCGGCCACAATGAAAACGCCGAATACAGCGAACGCGCCGAGGACTGGCAAAACAACCTGGCTCGCCTGGCCCGCAAGTTTGAAACCGCCCGCAATCTGGTGCCGGGGCCGGCCATCGACTGCAACGCCGGGGCCCGCATTGGCTTCATCGCCTACGGCAGCACAGACCCGGCCATCGTTGAGGCTCGGGCCTGGCTGCACAAGCAAGGCATAGACAGCAGTTACTTGCGGCTGCGAGCCCTGCCGCTGAACGGAGAGGTGCGCGCGTTTGTGAACCGGCACGACCGGGTCTATGTTGTAGAAAACAACTTCGACGGGCAGATGGCTCAGTTGCTACGGATGGAGCTACCCGACGATGCCTCTCGCCTGATCTCGCTGGCGCACAGCGACGGGCTGCCCCTCACCGCCCGCTGGGTTTTTGAGTCTGTCCTGGAACAGGAGTTATGAGCGATGTCAGTTAACCCCAAGAAAGCGAAAGTCAACACCCTGGGTCTGGCCAGGACCAGCTACACCGGCAAACCCTCCACCTTGTGCCCCGGCTGCGGCCACAATTCCATCTCAAATCAAATTATCGCCGCTTGCTTCGAATTGGGGCTGCCCCCGCACCGGCTGGCAAAATTTAGCGGCATTGGATGCTCCAGCAAGACGCCGGCCTACTTCCTGGGCCATTCTTCCGGGTTCAACTCAGTTCACGGACGGATGCCTTCGCTGGCCACCGGCGCGTTGCTGGCCAACCGAGACTTGATCGCTGTGGGCGTCAGCGGTGATGGCGATACGGCCAGCATCGGCCTGGGCCAGTTCAAGCATATGGTCCGCCGCAACATCCCTCTGGTCTACATCGTTGAGAATAACGGCGTCTACGGCCTGACCAAAGGCCAATTCTCGGCGACCGCCGACCAGGATCAAACGTTGAAATACGCCGGTCATAACGAATTGCCGCCGGTTGACATCTGCATGGAGGCCCTGGTTGCCGGTTGCGGCTTTGTGGCCCGTTCCTTCTCCGGGGATGCCCGGCAGGTGCAAACCTTGCTCAAAGCGGCCTTCAGCTATCGCGGCGCGGCAGTCCTCGACATCATCAGCCCCTGTGTTACGTTCAACAACGATCCGGCGGCCAGCAAAAGCTACCCCTACGGCAAAGCGTACGAAGCCCCCCTGCACGAATTAACATTCGTGCCCGAAGCCGAAGAAATCACGGTGGACTATGAGCCGGGCGCTATCCAAGACGTGCAACTACACGATGGCTCGGTTATCCGCCTGCGCAAGCTGGCGGAGGATTACGACCCGACCGACCGTTCTCTGGCGATTGAGACATTGGAACGGGCCAGGGCCGAGGAGCAGTTCATCACAGGCTTGATCTACATCAACCAGGAACGTCCAGATTTCGTAGAGGTCAACCATCTCATCCCTGAGCCGCTGGCCGGCCTGCCCCCCGAAAAGCTCCGGCCCTCCCGCCAGGCCCTGGCCGAGGTGATGGCGGGGTTTTAGACTCCGTGGCAGAATCAAACTGGCGACGGTCGAAAGCTGACCGTCGCCGGTTTCGCCCAATCTATCGAGCTAGCACCAGGCACAACCCTCCGCCTGGCAACAAGGATTATTCAGACCCGGCAGGGCGTTGGCCCCGCCGTCCGCCAACAATCCCGCCGATGATGACCGCTACAGCCACGACGATCAACACGCCCAATATCCAGGGGCTGCCCCGGACCGGCCCCGCGGACGGCGGGGCCGCAGAGCCGTCGCTTTGCAACGAAAGAACAAACGCCGTCACATTTTCGATGTCGGAGTCATTCAGCGGCCCGCCTTGCGCCTGACCCCAGGCCGGCATCGGCGAGCCTTCGACCCCATTTGCCACCACCTGGCGCACGAAGGCTGCGGGCTGGGCGCTGGCGATTGGCTCGGTCAGGTTGACCCCAACCCGGCCCACACCGTCCTGGCCGTGACAGACCTCGCAGTTTTGGGCGTAAATCTGGGCTCCCAGCGTTGGATCGCCGCTGACTCCGGCCACGGTCGGGATGGCAGCCACCGGCATCGGCGTGGACGTTGGCGCCACCAGGCCGGTGCCGCCCCGCAAACTCTCGATGAAGGCGACGATGTCGTCTATATCTTGCGCTTCAAAAGGCCCCCCTTGCTCCTTGCTCCAGGCGATCATCGGCGAACCGGGCACGCCATTGGCAATAACATTCCGGGCAAAGGCATTGGGATCGATGCTGGGAAAAGCGTCCGACAGGTTAGCGCCAACCCGTCCGGTGCCATCAGCGCCGTGGCAAACAGCGCAATTGTCGGCAAAAAGACGCGCGCCGCGCTCGGGATCGGGAGCCTGCGCCTGAACAAGCCCCACGCCAAAGGCGACAAAGGCCAGTAGAAATGCTATAAGCAGCGCCAGACTTCGCTTTGACATAAACGCTCCTCTTCCCCCACATTTATTGTTGATCGGCTTGCCAGCTTCTTACAGAAGCAGGCTACTCCGAAAAGCTCTTCAGGTATTCGATCAGACCGTCGATGTCCTCATCGCTCAGGCGTTCGCCGAAGTCTTGCGGCATAACCCCGGGCGGGAAGCCTTCGGCAACCACCGCATTGGGGTTGACGATTGACTCACGAATGTACTCCGGTCCTTTCTCGGCGTAGACGTTGGTCAGATTCGGACCCACCGCTGCCTGGCTAACACCTTCGAGCGCGTGGCAACCAAAACAACCCATACTCTGGAAGAGGGCTTCACCCTGCGCTACCGGGTCGTCGCTGGCTACCACCACCGGAGCCGGTTCGCCGGCGGGGGCCGTGCTCTCCCAGTTCATAATAAAGTTAACCAGATCGTTGATCTCATCATCGCGCAACGGACCGCCAAACTCTTCGCTCCAGGTGGGCATATTCTGGGGCCAACGGTCATCAGTTTTGACGGGACGGCCACCGGCAATGGTCAGCCGGACATAGTCCTCCAGGGTGCCGGCGTAGCCTATTTCGGTCACACGGTTCTGGAAGAAATCCTGGTGATTGAGGCGCGGGGCCACGCCGGGGATACCTTCGCCCTGTTTGCCGTGGCAGCCGATACAGGTCTCCTCGAAGATGCTCGCGCCGCTCTCGATGGACCGGGCCAACTGGGCCCGCTCGGTTTCCGCCATCCGGGCCGGCTCGTTGATCCCCAGCCACAGCATCACGCTGACGGCAATTACCGTAGACACTAACCCAATGATAATCCGGGTGTTAATCATCGTCACTCAGCCTCGTACAACGATAATCGATGGCGGTAAACCGTCTTGTCGAAGGTTTGCTCCTCGTCCCCTTCCTGCCAGACCACGCGCATCGTTATTTTCTTCAAATTTTCCTGCCAGTCCTCAATAACCATCACTACCCGGCCATTGGGCAGTAATTCCTCAGCCTCCACCCGTTCCTTAATGTGGAATAGGACCTGCCCTAAATCACCCGCTGGCGCGTTTGCCAGGGAGAGTTCTGACGTGTCGAAACTGCCAACCGGTAAGTTCTCGTAGGGAATGGCCCTGACCTCACCGATACCTTCCTCCGGGATAAACTCCTGGATCACCTCCACCGCCGGTGGAGCGGCCACGCCGTAAAACGGCGTGCCCATGTAAGTCAAGAGCACCAAAGTGATGAGGAAGATGATACCGATGTTCAAGGCCACCTTGCGATTTTTGGCCAACCGGCTCGGGTTGGGATCGATGTAGGGCACGGCGAAGAGCAACAGGAAAACCATCGTGGGCAGGATGACACCCATGATCACTTTACTGCTGAGCAAAAAGCTCAACTCCACCGTGTTGAACAACATCTTTTCCAGGATGGCTGCCGGATCGACTTTGAGCATACCCTGTAACCACAAGAAATACCAGGGCGCTGTCGTGTGCAAAGGTGTCTTGAGTGGATCGGAATGGTGCTCCAGCTTGGCGTGCCAGAAGAAGGTCACCCAAATAACCATAGCGGCGGTAGTTACGGCCATCCAGGTCAACTCGCTGGTCATCAAATCCGGGATAAGATCGATGCGTTTCTTGGCTGCTTTGACCTTTTCCGGCGGGGCCAGACCCTCCTCGATGCTGGCCGGCAGGGAGATGCTGTGTTCGCGCGAGACTTTGTAGTAATGCACGCTGAGAAACACAATGGCCAATAACGGCAAGAAGAAGATATGTAAGAGGTAAAAACGTAACAGACCCCCGGCCCCGATGTCCTGCGAGCCCCGTAGCAGCAAGTTGACCTCGTTGCCGAACAGGGGCGCGGCCTCGGCCATACTGGTGCCGATGGTCACCGCCCAATACGCCAGCTGGTCCCACGGCAAGAGGTAGCCGCTGAAGCTCAGGAAGAGGGTGACCAGCAACAAGACCACCCCCGTTAACCAGGTAAATTGACGCGGGTGTTTGTACGAGCCGGTAAAATAGACCCGGACCATATGTAAGAACACCGCCGCGACCATTAACTCCGCTCCCCAGCGATGCAAATCGCGCAAGAACTGGCCGTAGGTCACATTGCTCATGATGATGAGCATATCGCCATAGGCCCTATTCGGCGAGGGGGCGTAATAAACCATCAGGATTAAGCCGGTGATGGTTTCGACGATGAAGAAAAAGGTGCTCAAAAAACCCAGACGAAAGGTGTGGGTAAACCAGGTTGAGCCTTCCTGATAGAACTTGGGGCGAACGTGCAACCAGAACGATTTTATCTGAGCCCGGTAGCGAGGGTTGGGTTTCTCGGTTGGGGCGTCACCCCGCAAAATGGCCCGCAGTTCCTTGGGGCCAATGCCCGCCAGCACCGCTCTCGTCGTTTCATCATATTTGTCGATGATGGCCTGGCGCAATCCTTTCTCACGCGCATTTCGCAGAAAAGTGAGGCCAATAAAATCCATCTATCTCTCCTCCTAAGATGGGTTTACGACACTTATACGATCAGATAAAGATCACTACACAGTCGGATAAACACAAAGTCTAAGCGTGCGGTTTGCCGCTAATCCGCCTGCCGGTATCGACCTGCAACGTCAAATCCTGGCTGGGCAACGGCAGCGGATCGCCCTGGGCATCCGTTGAGGCCACCACATTGCCCGCCTCGTCAACCGCTTCAACCACGAACCGGTCCAGGTTGCGTGGTGCCGGACCCTCAATGTATTCACCCTTCTTGGTGAATTTGGACCCGTGGCAGGGGCACTCGAAGCGGTTGGTCTGATCGACCCATTTGTAAAGGCAACCCAGGTGCGTGCAAACCTTGTACAGGGCCAGCACCCCCTCCTCGTTTTGGGTTAACCAGTATTTGCCGACATCGTTCGGCTCCGGGGGGTCATCCATATCCGGCAGGACTTGATCGGCCACCCCCAGGCTGAAAACACCCCCGAATTCACCTTCCTTAAAGCGGGGAAAACTGAAAAGAATACTGATTCCGGTCGTTTCAACCAGCAAGAGGGCCATGGTCGCGGTCCAGATGTAGTTCAAAAACTCGCGACGGGTCAGGCCTTCAGGCGTAGCGGGTTCCTCGGCCGGCTGCTTGCCGGAACCGGCAGCCCGTCCCCTGGCCCGGCCTATCTTGCCGCCTCCGGCAGCCCCCTTTCGAGGCGCTTTGCCCGCCGGGGCGCGAGCCGGCTTGGCCTCGGTCGCTGGGGGTTGGGTGGCTTCGGAAGTTGTTTTCTCAATCTGATCGCTCATACGCGAACTCCTTTTTGTTTGTATTTCCTTTCACACAAGGAGGTACAACATTATACACAAGAACTTTAATTGGGCAAATTGGGCCAAAACGTGATCCCATTTACCCCCCGCTTCTGCGTCCAGTTTGCGCCCCGCCTGCCTTCTCGCTATACTCAGTACTTGAGAAAACGGAGGAGCCAGGCACGCCCACGTGCTCCGCCAGCGCGGAGCCGCACCCAGGGGTGCTGGCTCCTCAAATTCTCATCTACCGATACTCTCAACAAGACCGCCGGCAGTAAGAATCAGGAGGCTGTGTGATGAAATGTTGCCAATGCCAGGGCATCGAAATGCTCTTTGATGACAAAACCGCACTCAAAGAGCTGGAACACTATCGCCAGAAGGGGCCGTCTAAGACGACCCGCCTGCTGCTTGAGGCGGTTCGGGCAAATGGCCTGGACGGCAAGACCTTGCTGGACATCGGGGGCGGGGTGGGCGCGATCCAGCACGAGCTGTGGCCGGCCGGCCTGAGCCACATCACTAACGTTGATGCCTCGAGCGCCTATCTGGCGGCAGCCCGGGCCGAAGCCGAACGGCAGGGTTATGTCGAGCAGGCCAGCTATCATCACGGCGATTTTGTTGATCTGGCGGAGCGCCTTGAGCCGGTCGATATCGTCACCCTGGACAAGGTGATCTGCTGCTACCACGATATGGAGGCCCTGGTCCGGCTCTCGTCGGCCCAGGCCGGGGCGCTGTACGCCCTCATCTTCCCCCGCGACACGTGGTGGATGAAGGTCTTCCAGCCCATCTTCAACGCCTTTTTCCGGGTGCGGCGGCACCCTTTCCGCGTTTTCCTGCACCCGACCGAAGCGGTCGATGCCCTCATCCGGAGCAACGGCTTCGAGCAACGTTACCACCGCCGGGCCGGCATCTGGCAGGTGATGGTCTACGCCCGCCTGACCTCGTAATTCAGACCTCTTTAGAAAAATCTACCAACAACCATCCCCAGCGAGAGCAACAGGCTATAAACCAATTCTAGCCGGGCCGTGCCCGCCAGCGCCGGGTTGAGCACGGGCCCCCTCCCGCGCCAGACGACCCGCGCCACCGGCACGGCCAGCGGCAGAGAAAGCCAGGCCAGCAGCACCCCAACCGCGCTCAGGCCCAGGCCCCACATCAATAGAGGGACCACATAAGCCACTCCCAACAGCAGCAGATACTCCAGCCGGGCGCCCGTCGCCCCTAAACGAACCGCCAGCGTCTTCTTTCCCGCCGCCCGATCCGTCTCGATGTCGCGCAAGTTGTTCACAGCCAGGATGGCCGTCGCCAGCGCCCCCATCGGGACGGCGGCCCACACGGCGCCGGGGTTGACCGTTCCGGCCTGGACGTAATAGGTGCCGCAAACCGCGACCAGGCCGAAAAAGATGAAGACGAACAAATCGCCCAGGCCGTGATAGCCCAGCGGAAAGGGGCCGCCCGTATAGGCAATGCCGGAGGCAATCGACAGCAGGCCGATGACCACGATGGGCCAGCCTCCGGCGAAGATCAAATAGATTCCCACCAGCGCCGCCAGGCCGAAGGTCAACCACATCCCGGCCAGAACCTGGCCCGGCGTCAGCAGACCCGCCTGCGTCACCCGCAGCGGCCCCAGCCGTCGTGCCGTATCAGCGCCCTTTTTATAATCGAAGACATCGTTGGCGAAGTTGGTGCCGATTTGAATGAGCAGCGCCCCGAGCAAGGCGGCCAGGGCCGGCCCAAAGCGGAAGGCCCCGTCGCTGACGGCTGCCGCCGTGCCGACGATGACCGGGGCCGCCGCCGCCGGCAGGGTTTTGGGACGGGCGGCCAGCAGCCAGGCCTGCCCGGCATTGATCGGTTGTTGCCGGCTGTTAAGCTCTGACACGGTCACTTCCGCAGACGAGGAACCTCAAAACACTTGTCGGGCCAAATCGAGGCAACTATACCCGTGGACGAAAAAAAAGGCAACCTCGCCGCCCAAAACCTCGGCCCGATGCAGGTGTTGCCCGGATAACAGGCCGGTGATATACTCCCCGCTCGACGGCCAGGCTACACCTTCAGAAGCTGTCTGAAAAGTATTTGACAGGGCAGGTGACCGGCACTTTTGCGGTGAAATTCGTGAAATTCGGCCCTATGCTATCCCGGGTTTGAACGTTTTTAAGTGCCGGTCACCTGAAATCCGACTTTTCAGACCGTCTCTCAGAGGCTACCACGCCGGAATCGAGGAGCGCCGATGATCGACTACGACAAAATCGCCCGGGAATACGCCCAGCACCGCCAGCTTCACCCCGGGGTTCTGGAGGCTCTGCTGGCGGCGGGTGGCATCGACGCAGCCAGCCAGGTGCTCGAAGTGGGCTGCGGCACCGGCAACTATATCATTGCCCTCAACGCCCTGGCAGGATGCGCCTGCTGGGGGCTCGACCCCTCGCAGGAAATGCTGGCCCGGGCCCAAAATCGCTCGGACGCAATCGATTTTCAACAAGGCCGGGCCGAAGCCCTCGATTTTGCGGCGAACTCCTTCGATCTGGTGTTTTCGGTGGACGTGATCCATCACGTCGAACGCCACCCGGCCTATTTCCGGGAGGCGCATCGCGTGTTGAAGCCGGGGAGGAAGTTGTGCACCGTGACCGACTCCGAGTGGATCATCCGCCACCGCCAGCCGCTGGCCGCCTACTTTCCGGAGACGGTCGAGGTCGAGCTCAGGCGCTACCCCCGCATCGCCGTCCTGCGCGATCTGGCCGCCAGGGCCGGGTTCAGGCAAATCACCCCAGAGACGGTGGAACTACCCTACTCTCTGACCGATATTCAGCCCTACCGCGACCGGGCCTTCTCCGCGTTGCACGTTATTCCCGCCGAAGCCTTCCGGCGCGGCCTCGACCGGATGGAACGAGACCTGCAATCCGGCCCGATCCCGGCGGTGTCTCGCTATCTGCTTTTGTGGGCGGCGAAAGATTAGTCCGGCGGGCAGGCGCAATTCGCCCCAGATTCAATCCGACCCCGGATGCTGGCCGAGGCCCTCCAGCCTGGCCGCCAGGGCCTCAACCTGTTGGCTGAGGTGTTGCAGGTCCTCGCGAGTCGGCACGCCCCGCTCGGCCAGCATCCGGGCCAGGTCCTGCTCGCCAGGCCAGGGCCGGTCGCCCGGACGGCGGGTTAAGGCCAGCAGCAAATCCCGCAGGCGCAGGCCCTCATCTTCGGCCAGATCGCCGCGCCGGATGAGGACCTCTATGCGCCGCTCGATCTCCTCATCGACGTGACGCCAAAAATCGAGGGGGTGGGCCAGCGCCCGCCGCAGGGCATGCGCCGTCTCGCCGCCGGCCCGGACCAGGCCGGCCAGCACGGTGTGCGGCAAGAAGCCGCCCCGCTTCTTTTCCTGCTCGAAGATGATCTGCGACAGGGTCAGAGCCGTCAAGTCCTCGCCGGTGGTGTGGTCGATGACCTGCACCTCGTGGCCCTGGCGAATGAGGGCGGCGATGCCGTCCAGGGTGATGTAGCGTTTCGTCTCGGTGTTATATAGCTTGCGGTTTGGATAACGCTTGATAAGGGGCATACGCCGCTCTCCACCCCCTAAGCCCCGCCCTTCTTCAGTTCCTCCACCTTCTTGGTCAACTCGGCGACCCTGGCCTCCAGAGCGTCGATGTCGGCTTTGGACGGAACGTTCATCCGGCCCAGAAGCTCCTCGAGCCGCTTCTCGACCCGGCCTTCGGCCTTTTTGGCCTGTTTGCGGCGCCGCTCCAGCACGTCTTTCAGCATCTTGCGCCCGTCTTTTTCGGCGATCTCGCCCCGCTCGATGAGCTTATCGACAAAATCCTCGATCTCATCCTGGGCCAGGGCCACCGCCCCGATGCCGGCTAACAGCACCTTGTGCGCAGCCTCCAGCATCGGGCTGCCCTCCATTTCGCTGGCCGCTTTCCTGGCCGTCTCTTTAACTCCGCTTGCCGCTTCTTTTACTTTGGTGACCATCGGATTTCCTCCAGATTCGCATACCGGATTGCATTGATCCCGGACAACTCCATAACGCAGTGCGTCACAGCCCCAATATAACACACTGCGTCATAACCGTCAAGAGCCAGAGGGGTTGATGCTCTACAAATCCCGGCGCTGGAACTGCCACAACGCCCCGCCCAGCATTAAGACCATATAGAGCACGGCGTAGACGACCATAGCGTTGCTGGGCTGGCTGAAGACGGTGATTGGGGAAGCGCCGATGCTCCGCACAAAGGCCGGCTGCATCAGGTCGGAGACCTTGCGCCACATAGCCTCGCTGGGCATAATCAGGCTGGCCACAATGCCCACCTGGACCGCCGTTTCGCTCTCCAGGGCGGCCCCGATCTGCTCGACCCAGCTCCCGACGAAAGCGATGCCGTACAGCATAAAGACCAGCACCCCGTTGGCCTGGGTCGACAGGAACGTCCCTCCGAACAGGGTCAGGCTGAGCACGATCAGGCCCTCCAGCACCAGCAGGGCCAGCCCCGGCCAGAAGTTCGGCGGGGTATAACCGGAAATGATGAAGGGGACCAGGGTAATGCCGCCCACCATAAAGATGACGTAGATGACCAGCATCAGGCCATGCCCCAGCCACTTGCCCAGGATGATGTCCCGGCGATGGACCGGCTTGCTGGCAATGGCCTGAATGGTGTGCGACGAAATCTCGCCGGCGATGGTGGCCACGCTGGTCAGGGCGGTCATCATGACGATTAAGAAATTGACGGCGAACAGGCCCATAATGAGCAGCACGCCGCTGACCTCGTTGATCAGCAGATTGAGGGCAACGGGGCTTTCCGACGCGGCCCGGCTATTCTGGCGGATGTCCTGCACCGCAAAGTGAAAACCGGTGGCGAACAGGAACAGAAAGGCCAGCCCCAATCCCAGAGCCACCCAGACCAGCTTCTTACGCCAGGCCTCGCGAAAGGTGAGGTTGGCAATGGTCAGGATGTTCATCGCCCGTCGCCCTCGCTCTCGCCGATGATCCTGACGAAAATCTCCTCCAACGAGGCCTGCCTGGGGCTGAGTTCGTACAGCCTGGCCCCCTGCTGAAAAACGGCCTCGGCGATCTGCGGCAGCGCCTCCTCACTGTCGATCATCATCGACAGGCAAGCGCCGTTGGTTTGGACCCGGTTGCCCAGACCCTTGAGAGCCTCGATCAGGCCAGCGGTCAACGGCTCGGCCCGCAAGACCACCTCCGTCGTCCGCTGCACCAGGTCGGCCATCCGGTCCGTTTGAACCACGCGCCCCTCCTTGATGAAGGTCACCCGGTCGCAGGTGACCTCAACCTCGCTCAACAGGTGGGAGTTCAGGAAGACGGTCGTGCCCGCGTTTTTGAGGCGGCGCATCACCTCCCTGACCAGACGCAGGCCCAGCGGGTCCAGACCCGAGGTCGGCTCATCGAGGAAGATCAGGTCCGGCTCGTTGAGCATAGCCTGGGCCAGCCCGATGCGCTGCAACATCCCCTTGGAGAAGCCGCTCAACCTGGCCCCGGCGCTATCGGCCAGACCGACCAGTTCCAAAAGTTCCGGGATGCGCTGCCTGAGCGTAGCCGTTGACAGGCCGTAGAGCCTGCCGTGAAAGGCCAGGAACTCGCTGGCCTTGAGCCACTCGTGGAAGCGGAAATGCTCCGGCAGGAAGCCGATCCTGGCCCGCACCTGCGGCTCCCCCGGCGGTCGGCCAAAGAGCCTGACCTGGCCCACCGTCGGGCGGACCAGCCCCAGCAGCATCTTGACCGTGGTCGATTTGCCCGCGCCGTTGGGACCCAAAAAGCCGAACACCTCTCCCCGGGGCACCTGCAAATCCAGGTCCTGGACCACCGCCTTGGAGCCGTAGACCTTGCGCAGGCCGGCGGTTTCAATCACCAGGTCGGTCATCGCTCAGGCCGCCCCCACCAGCGTCAGCTCGGTGATCTCGGGCCGGCAGTTGAAGCGCAGCGGGGGGCCGACCATCCCCAGCCCCCGGTTGGTGTAGAGCCACATATTGTTGACTCGATAAAGACCCATATCGTACTTCCGGCCATACATCGGCAGGACGGGCGCCCCGATGAGCGGCAGGCGCACCTGCCCGCCGTGGCTGTGCCCCGACAGTTGCAGGGCCACCCGGCCGTCGCGCGAGAATTCATCTGCAAAATCGGGTTCGTGGACGAGCAGGATGGCCGGCGCATCCGGCGGCAAGCCGGCCAGGGCCGCCGGCAGATCGGGCCGGCCGCTCCAGGCGTCGTCCAGCCCGGCCAGATACAACTGCTCCTGGCCCACGCCCAGCGCCAGGCCGGAATTTCTCAAGACCGGCAGCCCCGCCTCGACCAGCCCGGCCTGCACCAGCGAGGCGTCGGTCCACAGGTCGTGGTTGCCCAGGGCGGCAAACACCCCGTATCTGGCGTTGAGCCGGGCCAGCGCCGGAGCCAGCTCGAAGATCGACCCGGCCCGTTCCAGCACGTAGTCGCCGGTCAGGACCACCAGGTCCGGTTGCAGGCCGTTGGCGATGTCCACCGCCTCCCGCACCAGGTCGATCTGGATGAAGGGATGCAGGTGGATGTCGCTCAGGTGGACGATCTTGAAGCCTTCCAGGCCGGACCTGAGGCCCTTGAGCGGGACGGTCACCCGCTCCACCTGGAGCCAGGTCGTCTCAATCCGGGCGCTGTACTCGTAGCCCCCCACGGCGGCCAGCCCGTAGCCCAGCGCCACCTGCCCGAAAGCTTTCAGAAACTTGCGCCGGCTTAACTGCATCGATTCAGGCTACTGTACCGACTTGGCCGCATCCAACAGCTGCTCCGCCGGGAAAGCACCGGTCAGCAGGTAGGTCAGGCCATCCTTCTGCCACAACACCGCCGCTTCGTCCTCGCCTGGGTGCCGGAAGACGTGTCCTCTGGCCCCATTGATGGACACCTCGGCCAGTTCAATACCCTCGTCCTTGGGCACGGGCAGCAGCAGCGTGGTCGACAGGTCGACGCTGGCCACAAACGCCTTCGCCTCCGCCTCGGACATTCCGCCCACTTGCAGGGCGGCCTCGACCACCGCGGGCAAATCGAGGTCGTTCGGATATTCGATTTCGGGCGACCGCATCTGGGTGAAGACCAGGGTTGGCGCTTCCTCTGCACCCCAAAGCTGGATGACTGTCGCCGGCCTGGTGATGACGACCGGCGTGTCGCTCAGGGAATCGGGCAGGCTGACCTCGACCCCGGCGGCGTCGAAGATGGACTCGGCCACGTCTTTGTCGATGAAAATATTGGCCACCGACCGGCCCTGGACCAGAACTTTGCTTTCCTGGCCCGCACCGCCGGGCACCCGGCTGACGCCGGCCACCGGAAAATCAACCCGCGAGGCGGCCTCGGACAGCGAGCCCACCTCCTGCGGCTCGCCGCCGTCAACAACGACCTCGCTGTCCGGCGAGAACTGCCGCAGCAACTCGGCCAGCTCTTCGTTACTTTCAATGCGACCGACATCGACCGGCACGAACTTCACTTCCTGCACGCGGAAAACCTTCAGCAAATTCCCGGCCACAACCCGCACGGGGGCGAAGCTAAAGGCCGTCGCCACCAGAGCGGCCAGCACCAGGGCCGTGATCGCCGTCTGGTGTCGTTTCAGAAACGTTGGGGTAAACATCGCTTTCATCCTTTCTGCTGTTCCAACCGGTGAGATCGAGGGTCCGGCCAGGCGGGCCCGAAATCGGCGCCAGGCCGCCGGGGCCGGCGACAGATTGGCGGAGGTCGGGGCCAGGCTTGCCAGGCGCGGCTCGATGCCGGCGGCCTCCCGGCGCAGGCCGGCCAGGGCCGCCCGCGCCCCGGCAGACCCGGCCAGTTCCGCTTCGACCTGTTTCCGCCCGGCCTCCGGCAACTCGTTATCGAGGTAGGCCCTGAGTTTTCCTTCGTCTAACATTGTCGCTCACTCCTCTTCCGGGTACATCTGGCCGTACTTGTGGCCGAAGGCGCGCCCGGCGCGGGTCAGCAACGATCCGACCGAGCCGGGGGCCACGTTCAGCACGGCGGCCAGCTCCTGGTAAGACAGGCCGGTCTGCCGCAGCAACAGCAGCTTGGCCTGGCGCGGCTTCATCCCGGCCAGAACCCGGCGCACTCTGGCCTGGACCTCGCGGCGCTCGACGCTCCGGTCCGGGTCGCCGATTTCAGACTCGAACGGCCATAGCCGGCCCACCCTGGCCGCCCAGGCGGCCCGGCGGCGGCGGCTGCGGAGCGTGTTGTAGCCCTCGTTGACCGCCACCCGGTACAGCCAGCCGACGACGTTGGTTTCGTCGCCGCGCACCCGTATCCGCTGCGGGGAGCGGTAGAGCTTCAGGAAGACGTTTTGGGCCACGTCCTCGGCCTCGGCCCGGTCGCCCAACAGGCGAAACAGCACGCCGTAAATCCGCTCGTAGTGCCTCAGAAACAGGGCTTCGAATGAAGCCTCATCGCCGGCCTGCAATTGGGTCAGCAATTTGGCATCGGATAGCATCGTCTGGCCAGACTCCTCGTTCGCGGCGAACCTCCGCATTTCTACTCAATAAACACCGGTCGCAGCAAAAATAGGACACAGGGGTTCAAATGCAAAATCTCCGAATTTCATCGCCGTCTATTTGGTGGTTACACCTCGGCCACCCAATTTTCCAAATGTAATTCTGGGATGCGCCGATAGTGGCGAGTGTTATTTGTCACCAGTATTCTGTTTTCAACCAGGGCAACACTGGCGATGAGTAGATCAAAATCTGGTAGCAGTTGGCCACTGTGGCAAAGTTGAGCTTTCAACGAACCGAAACGCTTGAGAGTTGCTTTATGCAGGGAAAGAATAGAGAGTAG
>JBHHXL010000059.1:0-16746 GCA_046757065.1 Anaerolineae bacterium | reverse complement strand
TTAAGCGCGTAAGTACTGTAACTGAGCGGTGATGTCATTGAAATATGGCCGGCAGAAAGACCTGCTGGGCCAGCGCCGCCGAGGTCACATAGGCGCTGCCGTCGAGGCCGCGGTAGGTGCTCAGTAGGACAGGCTCACCTGCCACCGGCATCTGGCCGGACGCGCCGACCTCGATGGCCGGATCGGCTTTGTAGGTGACCCCATCGACAACCCAATCGGTCCAGTCGTCGTTGCTGTCGTGAGACTGTAAGGTGCCGACCAGCATATTCAAACCTGCGCTGGGGGCGACGTGGGTTTCGATGCTCAGGGCGGTATTTATGCCGCCGCTGCGGGTATACTTGACCTCGACATAGGCCCCCAAAGTGAAGAAGCCGTGCTCCTGCTCGAACCTGGTGCTGCCGTCGGCCTCGTAACTGACGCCGCTGATCTGCCAGGTGCCGGTCAGGATGCCGGAGGAGAAGAGGGGCGGCAGGGCTTCGATCACCCCGTAGCTCTTGAATTCGGGCCCGCCGCCGCCTGCCTGCTGGCATTTGTAGGCCTCCTCGGTTTCCACCTCGCTCAGGGTGTTGACGCCATTGGCCGCCGTGTATTTGGCCTTGACGCAAGCGCCCGCTGCAAACAGGCCGTGCTCCTGCTCGAATTTGGTGGCAGCCGTGGCTTCATAGCTGACCCCACCGATGACCCAGGTTCCGATGTAGGGGCTGGCCGGAAAACTATCGATGGTGGCGTATACCTTGCTGTCTGCGGGCAGGGAGGGCGGGCCACTACCGCCACAATGGCTGCTCGACTCGGTTTCAATCTTGGTGGCGTGGTTGACGCCGTTCTGCACGTAGTATTTGACCTTGACGCAAGCGCCAGCGGCAAACGCCCCGTGCTCCTGCTCGAACTTGGTGGCTGCGCTGGCATTGTAGGTCTCATTGCCGATGACCCACGAGCCGTACAGCCCTACCGGGAAGCTGCTAATCGTGCCGTAGATTTGGTTGGTGTAGGTGCTAGTGTTGCATTTGTATGGCTCTTGGGTTTCGATCTTGGTGGCGATGTGACCCCCGCTGGTGTCATCGTAATATTCAACCTCGGCGCAAGCCCCGTTGGCAAACGCGCCGTGCTCTTGCTTCAATTGCGTGGCCGGCGTGCTGACAAAAACGCCCCCGCCGATGGTCCAGGTGCCGTTCTGGGGGTTGGCCGGAATGGCATCGATCAGGCCGTAGAACTTGCTCTCAACCGAGCCGGTGCCGCCGCATTTGTACGGCTCTTCGGTGCTGATTTCAACGGCCACGTTCGTGCCGCTTTGATACTTGACCTCAACACACCCTCCCTGGAAAAAGGGGCCGTGTTCCTGCTCGAAGCGAGTGTTGGCATCGGCGGTATAAGTCACGCCGGCCACAACCCAATCTCCAATCAAGCCGGGCGGGAAGCTATCCAGCGCGCCGTAAACCTGGCTGTGCGGGACGCCGCCCCCGCCGCCGCCACTGCCGCTGCATTTGTAGGCAGATTCGGTTTCGATTTCCAGGGCCTGGTTAGACCCCGACACATATTTCACCTCAACACACGCCCCGACGCGGAAGGAGCCGTGTTTCTGCTCAAAGCGGGTATTGCCGTCGGCCGTGTAGGTTACGCCGCCGATGACCCAATCCCCGATCAGCCCGGATGGGAAGCTATTCACCGTGGCGTACACCTTCAAGCTCGGACCGCCACCGCCACCGCCGCCATTGCACTTATATGATTCTTGGCTTTCAATCTTGGTAGCGATGTTAGTTCCACCGCTGGTGTAATACTTCACTTCTGCGCACGCGCCCGTGTTCAACGGGCCGTGCTCTTCCTCAATCAGGGTACCGGCGTTGGCTTCAAACGATAGGCCGCCAATCACCCAGGTTCCGGTTACCCCGGCCGGGCGGCTGGTGAGCGTACCGGTCCATTCGGGACCGTCGTCGGCCCGGGCCGCCAGGGGGGTTAGCGAAACCAGGATAAGGATTATTGCGAACCCAGTCTGTTTTAAGTGTTGTTTCATTTTTTATCTCCTTCAAAAATAGCCCTCACCCTCGTCGCTCCGCGACCCCCCCTCTCCCATTTTGGGGAGAGGGGGCCGGGGGGTGAGGGCCAAAGTTTCAAGCTTCGCGTCGTTGTCGTCCCGCAGGGACTGTCGAACTCCAGTGGAAATAGCCATCTGTGGTATTGAGGGCTTCAGCCCTTACCCGCCGCAAAGGGCTAAAGCCCTTAATACGACCTCTGCTGTGTGGTACATTGTTTGAATGACCGTCGTGCCTCCTTTCCTGTCACCAACGGACTTTGTGCCAGCTGTCAACGTGCGCGGGCGCACCCGCGTGCACCTTCACCATAAGAAAAGTCGAGAAAATCGTTGCCCGGATACGGGCAAACCCTTAAACGTTGCTTAAATTTAAGTTAAGGTCGGGTTAATTGGGGACGCTGGCGGAAACAAGTATGGGAAATGCGGCCACGGCTTGCGCTTTGCCCTTCAAAGCAAGGTAGCGGGCCGGTCCAACCCGGATGTGGACAGGCAGGGCTGCGCGCGTCTCGGCGGAGACAAGAATCTCACCCAGGCCGGCGGCGCTTTCCAGACGCTTGGCCGTATTGACCGCATCGCCGATGATGTCAAATTGCTTCGTGGTGTCGGAGCCGAGCAAGCCTTCCATTGCCTCGCCGGTGTTGAGGCCAATGCCGACCGCCAGATCAAAGGGGGCTAAGAATAGGCCGATCTTTCGCTGTAAAGCGCGGGCGGCTGCCACGGCCTGCTCCGGGTCCGCAAAACGCGTCATCACCTCATCGGCGGCAAAGCCCGGCTTGTGCCCCTGGAATTGGTGAATGATTTCTTCGGCCAGGTTGTAATACCGGTTGAGAATTTGCACTACCCGGGCCGGATCGGTCTTTTCCGCCCAGGCGGTAAAGCCGCGAATGTCCATAAAAAGTACCGTGCGCTGTACCCGTTGTAAGCTCATAGCGTTGGGGTTGTGAAAAGAGCTATCGATCAAGCGTGACTCCAGCGACCATTCCGAATATTTTTTCAGTCTCCTGGCTGCATGACGCAGGAAAGCTGCGTAATCCAGAATCTGGGCCTCGGCCAGGCCCATTAACAGGCCAAAGAATAGGATGCCGTAAACGACAAACTGATGGGCCGTTGAGCTCATAAAATCACTGAACACCTTTGCCGATAGCGAGAAGACCGTTGTCTGCTGGCCGATTTCGATGACGAAGTAAATGGCCGGTAGCAAGCTCACTCGTGCCAGGTTGAGGAAAACCGCCGGTAAGATGGAGGGGACCTTTCCCAACCGCTGCCAGCCGCTCAAGACGGCCAGGGTAAGGCTATAACCCCAAAAGACCCAGTGGTAAGGCTCTGCAAAGAAGTGGGTGCCCTCTAAGGCAACCTCGACAACGGTGTAAAGGGAAACGCCGATCAGGTTCCCCAAAACTTTCTTGAACCACGATGCCTGATAGTAGCTGCCCAGGTACCAGGCCTGGATCAAACAGGCAATCAGCAACACGTAGTGGGCCGACTCCTGAAGATATACCTGCCAGCCGCTCTCGCTGATGCTGCGGATGCCATCCAGGATAGGAAAGAGGGCGCTGCTACCCACAAACTCAGCCATAATTCGGGTCAGGCGGGTCCCTTCAAGGCGCGTTTCAAGGGAAGGTACGGTTGTCCCTGCCCCCCGATGCGTAAAACTTGGAAACGGTATTTTTATCGCCATCAAAACTTCCTCTGAAATTGTTAATCGTGCTTTGATGCGGTTGAAAGCGTCTTCAACCGCCCTTGACATCATACCGGAGATGCCCCACCTGAGGGTTAACCCCGATTTAGGGACGCCTTAAATCTTGATTAAATTAGCCGGTAATAGATTTGTCCAAAAAAACAAGCAGGACCAAAGTCCTGCCTGTTTTGAGGGCTTCAACGATTAATGAGGTTTGGACAAACAGCGGTTTCATATTCAAGCGAGTCGTTGCTGCTTGCATCTCCACCCCGGATGGCGCTGCCTGGAAGCGGGCGGCGCCATCCAACACCTGGGGCAATCAGTCATCATCGTCATCGTCGTGTTCGCGTCGTTCGCCCTCCTCTTCGCGCCCGGTGGGATGGCATTGCACGCAGTTCTGAAAATCGCTGATGCCCTCTTTGCGGTGCTTCTTTTCGATCTTGTCCGGCCTGTGCTCGTGGCAATTGTAGCAGGTGTAGGTTTGCAGGCTGTCAGGGTGGCAGGTTTGGCAGGCGATGAGTCCTTCCTCGCCGTGGTCCATCGGGAAGGTGTGGGGGCCGGTGAATTGGGCCGGGGTCCAGGCCTGGACCGTGTGGCAACTGAGGCAATCCGGGCCAAACAGGCCAGCGTGGACCTCGGGTTCGGCGTGACAGGCGGCGCACTCCTGCGGCGTGCCGGCGAAGGCATTGTCGATATGGCAGGCCACACATTCCACCCCGGCGTGCGCCCCCGTCAGCGGGAACATAGTCAGGGCATGGTCGAACGTCGCGTCCTGCCAGCCATCAACGGTATGGCATTGGGCGCAGTCCCCGCCGAAGCGGCCCTGGTGGGGATCATCCTGCCCGTGACAGGCCAAACAGTCCTGGGGCGTGCCGGCGAAGGCATTGTCGATATGGCAGGCCACACATTCCACCCCGGCGTGCGCCCCCGTCAGCGGGAACATAGTCAGGGCATGGTCGAACGTCGCGTCCTGCCAGCCATCAACGGTATGGCATTGGGCGCAGTCCCCGCCGAAGCGGCCCTGGTGGGGATCATCCTGCCCGTGACAGGCCAAACAGTCCTGGGGCGTGGCCTGCAGGTCGGTGATGGTTTGCGCCCCCTGGTGGCAATCAATACAGGCCAGAGGGGCGTGGCTGCTCTGTAGAGGAAAAGCCACCAGGTTGTGGTCAAAAGCCGGGCCGTAGGTGTCCAGCCCATCGTGGCAGGCCAGACACGCCTGGCCAAAAGTCTCCAGGTGGGCTTGCATAAACGCCGTGTCCAGGTCTCGATGGCAGTCGGCGCAAGTCCCCACCTCAAAACGAGTCAGGTCTTGCCGGTGGCAGCTATCGCAGGTGAACGGCTGGCCATCGGCCAGGCTTTGATGGCCCTCCAGGACAAAACCGACCATCCCGTGGGGAAAACGTCCTGGATCGACCACGGTCAGGGCGGCCTCGGTTCCGCCGTGTTCGGTGTGACACCCCCGGCAAGTCAGGGGTTCGGTGGGCGGCAGGAGCTGGCCGTGAAGGCTTTGGTCCATCCGCAGTTGGCCGGCGACGTCGGTGTGGCAGACCAGGCAGCGATTGGCCATCGGCCTCGAACTCCAGGGGGCGGCGTGACAGGCCGCGCACTGATCGGCGAGATCGGCGTGAGAGGAAACATCCCCCAGCGGGGCTGGTCCGGCTTTGGTGCTGAGCGGGCCAGGGCTGAAGATCGCCCCGCCGGTGAAAAAGACCACGCCGATGACGATAAGGATGGTAGCAAGCGCGGCCAGGAGGCCGCTCCAGGCAAAACAACCGGGTCGTTTGTTCATCGAGCTTCCTCTCTAACTATCTGAGCAACGTGGCGTAGAAGATCGCCGCCCCGATATGAATAAAGGCAGCGGTGAACAAGACCATGCCCAGGGGCACGTGAACAGCGTGCCACAGGGCCAGCAACCGGCGCGTCATCGCCAGGGAAGCGCGCTGCCGGCGCAGGAGGCGGCGGCGGTCCAGCAGCTTTTTCAGGGCCTTAGCCTGAGCGCGAGCCTCTCCGTCCAGGCGCCCCTTTTCGCGCCACCACTGCCAGCGCTGGCTCCACTCCATCACGGCTCGACCCAGCACCAGCGACCACGCGCTTCGGGATGACACCTGCGGCCAACTGACCAGCGATTCGGGCAGGGCGCGGCTGGCTTCCGGGCTGGCGGCCAGGCGGCGCTGGAGCTCGGCCTCGGCTGCCGCAATTTGCCGATCCAGTTCTTCGGCGGCCAGCTCGACGCCATCGGCGGTGCGGGGCACGGCGGTGTAGATGTACCGTCCGATAAAACCGCTGAGCACTACCACGCCGGTCAATAGCGCCACCAGCCCGGCCAGGCCCTTAAACTGCCAGGCCGTGTGCAGAAGCACCATATACGGCCCAACCAGGCCGGTGAAAATGTGGAATTGAAGCCAAACGGCCATGCGACCCCATCGTGCTCGGTGAGAACGCTTGCGCAGCGAGTAGAGCGTTTCGGTCATGAGCATCAACACGAAACCGGCCACGCCCAATAGATGCCCGAATAGACCACTCGAGGCCGGCACGGCGCTCAGACGGATAACGACCCAGCCGTAGACAAACGTGATCAGCACAATCGCCATCAGGGCATACCAAAGTTCATAGCTACGATGACGCATGGCGCTCGCTCCAGGTAAGCCAAAAATCGGTAAGCACATCGGCCAGGGGGGGCTGCGAATCCAGCAATTGGGCGCGGATAGGGGTGATGTCAACCTGGCCGGCGATCAGGTGATAGAGGGGGCGCGAGAGGGTCTGGTCGCCCATGACCACGGCCCCCACAATGGTCTTTGGGCCAAGGGCCAGGCGGAGGCGATTGACATCGAAGGCGGTCTGGGCCGCGATCACATCGGGCAGTTGCCGCCAGGTTTCGCTATCCCCGCGAGCGATGCTCAGCAGGTCGTCATCCGGCCCGCGCCCGACGGTGCCGATGATCGTCGTCGTCAATCCGGCCAGGCGGGTAACGTTGAAGGGCACGTCTTTGACATACGGCGCGCGCCGCCCGGCCATATTTTGCCCGGCCGCCCGGCCCTGGGCCCTGGCCGCGCTCCACAAAGTGTCCAACACCGTCTGGCCGGAGAAAGGGTCAAACACCTGGGCCACGTCTCCGGCGGCGAAAACGTCGGGGGCGCTGGTTTGCAAAAACTCGTCGGTCAGGATGCCGCGCCCGGTTTCAAGCCCGGCGGCCGCGGCCAGTTCCAGGCGAGGCCGCACCCCGACGGCAACGGCCACCAGGCTGCATAGGAGATGCTCACCGGCGGCGGTCTGCACCCCTGCCACCCGCCCTCGTTTGCCCAGGATTTGCGCCAGTTGGGTACGATAGTGCAAACGCACGCCCTTGTCCTGCAGCCGCCGCTCGACAATGCCCGACTCGGTTTCGTCCAGCACATTGCGCCAGTAACGATCCCCCCGGAGGAAGTAGTGGGTTTTCATCCCGCGTGAGGCCAGGCCCTCGACAATCTCCAGGGCGGTGATGCCCCCACCAACCACGACCGCCCCTTTCCCCCGGCGGGCCAGCTTGAGGATGTGGCGGGCGTCGTCCAGGTTATCCAGTTTGACCACACCCGCCAGGTCCGCGCCGGGGAGGGATAGCCTGGCGGCCAGCGAGCCGGTGGCGACCAGCAGGCGGTCATAAATCAGGCTGCGGCCGTCGTCCAGGGTTAGCCGGTGCTCTGACGGAGCGAGGGTTGTGGCCCTGGCCCTGATCCGCTGGAACGGCTCCGCCTGGGGCAGAAACAACTGTTTTTCGGGGAGCTCGCCGGTCAGATAATAAGCCAGGCCGGGCCGCGAATAAAAGCCGTGCGGCTCCTCGCCGACGAGCAAGATGTCCCCGCCTGGGTCCTGCTCGCTAATGGCCTCGGCGGCGGCGATGCCGGCCGGGCCGGAGCCAACGATGACATAGCGGCGGGCCACGTCAACCGTCCCTCCGGCCCGGGGCTTCAGTTTCGAACAGGGTCGTCCGCTCGAAGCGCAGGACCCCCCGCGGGCAGCGCGCCACGCATTCACCGCACGTCAGGCAATGGCTGTCCTTAACGGGCTGGCCAACCCAGACGTGCTGGCGAACGTCGATGCCAATCGGGCAATTGTAAGAGCAAATGCCGCACTGCACGCAGCGTATCGTCTCTGGCACGACCCAGCCGGCGGTCAGCACGTCGCGCCGGCTATCGTTTCGTTTCCACCATCGGGACCAATTCATACCAACTCTCTCGCGGTAGCGACCGCCTTCAGATGATAAGGAAAACAGCTCCCTCTGTGGTTAAATTCAGTTTACGAGGACCTTAAAGTTAGGTTAAGTCTAATCCTTGCTAACAGATACCTCTCAAATTTGACGGAGGGTCTCCGATAACCAGGGAAATTTTAGACCGGAGAGTAGCAGGTCGCAAATAGCAAGCCCGGCGGTAGGGTATGCGCGAAGCGTGCCCCACCTACGGGGTTTCGCACCAGAAACTAATCTAATCTTGTAACTACTCAACCACCTGGCAAAAACAGGTGACCGGCACTCCCGTAGGGGTTAGGCGCTTCAAGGGTAAGATTCGCCCATAATCTTGATAGTCTCGCTGCTAAAAGTGACCTTTATAAGTGTCGGTCACCTATAGCCTGAGTGGTTACCTAATCTTTATGCGGCGCGACGGGGGTGATCCTGTCCGCTCCGGCCAGCTTGCCGGCCAATTGCTGGGGATGGTGGATCAGCACCGGCAAACATTGCGTGCAAATCCAGTTCTGGTCGTGGGCGTAGCGCAGGTTGACCAGCGGGATCGCTGTTTCCGGGCGGTTGCAATTGAGACACACGTAGGTTGATTTTTCTTGTTCCATCGAGAAGACTCCTATCACTTTGTAGGTTTGTCGCCGCGCCGATCAAGCGGTGGGTGAACTCAACCCAAATTGCAAGTTTCAGGGGAGGGACGACCTGACCGTGACATAACGGCCAATCCGAGCAGCCCAGACCATAGCCGGGGGTGGGCACAAAGCTGCCCACTACAATCAGGAACAGGATGCTGATGAAGGCCGCGACGGCCAGGATGGCAAGCAAAGGTCGGGTACGGGTTCGAGCGTGGGGTGACGCGTTAGTAGTTATTGGACTCATAGCTTTTTCTCCCTATAACCTAAGTCTACAACGTTTGCCCAATCTGCGAAAATTATAGGGTGAAAAAGATGCGCTTTTGCGACTCTGTTATGTTGTGCGATTACAAGGGTGCGTCCAAATTTTTTGGAAAGCACAGGGGGGACGCGAAGCGGGGGGACACACTCCCTTCGGTCGCACACCCCCCAGTCCTCCTAAAATGTCGGACACCCCCGATTACAATTACAGGATAGTGATGATCGCATCGAGGCATGCCGCCGATAAGACCAGAACCAGATAGATGTTGGAGACCCCAAACAAATCTCTAGCTTTCTTGGGAGATGGCCGAACAAGCAGACGGTAGCCGCGCAACAGCAACTCGACAGTAGCCGGGATGGTGATGCACAGGTAGATAAGACCCAGCGCAGAATGAAAGCCTAGCCCCAGCGCCACCAGGCCGGTCGCAACGGCGTGGAATAGCACCCACCCGGTTGACCGGCGGAGCGTGGTGCGGGCCGGAAGCATAGGCACGTTCGTGTTGAGGTAATCGTCCCGGTACACGATGGCCAGACTCCAGAAATGGGTTGGTGTCCACAAGAAAATGAGCGAAGCCAGGCCGACAACGCCCGGATCACTCCAGGCTCCTACCGCTGCGCCACCGCTGAGGACAGCGCAACTACCGGCCAGCCCGCCAATAACTATATTTAGCGTTGTACGCGGTTTGAGCCACAGGGTATACACTCCCACGTAAACAGCCGCCCCCAGGCTCGACCAAAAGGCTAGGGGTAAATTAAAGGGCAAGACAATCAAGGCTGGCAACACAATCAGGGCCAGTCCCACCACCGGCACCCACGCCGGTTGAGCGATATCGCCCGTTACCAGGGGGCGGCGGCGGGTACGCCTCATCCCCGCATCTTGGGCCCGCTCCAGGTATTGATTAAGGGCCGAGGCCCCGGAGGCCGCAAACCCGCCGCTAAAAGCCAGCCAGATCAACGAACCGATGCCCGGCCAGCCCCCTGCACCCAGAAAAGCGCCCGCGATCCCTGCAAAGAGCAGCAGGGCCACAATGCGCAACTTAAACAGCACCACGATATTTCGAAGCATAGCAGGGCCGGCCGCAACTCTGGCCCTTTCCGATGCAGGTAATGCGCCAGCCGGAGCGCCGATCTGATCATAACGATTAAAAAGTGCTTTTATCCCTGAAACAGACATAGCCTCTCCTTTGTATCTCGGCCGCCGCAAAATATTGTCAGGGTAAATTGTTTCGGCGGTCAGCGGTCAGCGGTCGACGGTCATTTTCGGAACCCTTGGCCGTGTTCTTTCTAACGAAGTGTATGTAGCCAACCCCCGCTATCAACGTGAATGAAAACCACTGAATGGCGTAACTCAGATGCGAACCCTCGCTCAGGACAATCTGCTCTTCTGCTCGATACGGCATCCTCTCGGCTACCTGGCCTGGCCCCGGCGCTTGCTGAAGATAAATGGGCAACAGGGGATATGAGATTTGTTTTTGAAGCCGGTCAATATCCACCCGAAACCAGGCCTTTTGCCAATCCTGGGGCGGGGACGTTTCGGCCCCCGGTGTCGCCTGGGTCAGGTGAACCATCCCCGTGACTTCGACCACGCCAGGTTCCGCATACTTTCCCCAGTTTTCAGGGGCTGCCGCTTCGTAAGGTATCCAGCCCCGATCGATCAACATGGCCCGGTCGCTCCCTGCGATAACCAGGGGGGTAATTAAATGGAGGCCGGGGTGTCCCCGCCAGTTCTGGTTCTTAAGAACGATCTCCTGGGTATGGTCGTACTCGCCCCTTACCTTTGCAGAGCGGTATTTAAGCTCGGCCACACGCTCTGCGTCGATAACTGTCTCGCCGGTCAGCGTCAAGGGCGCTTGTTCTAAGCGGGCGGTAACTTCGGCGTTGAAGGCCCGTCGCTCTTCCAGCCGGGCCAACTGCCAGAACCCCAACCGGACCATAACGACCATAGCAGCCAGCACCAGTAGGGTGGACCGCCACCATTGACGGTTGAATAAGATCGTTAGCGAAGACAATTGGAAGCGTGCCTCTGCTACCCACATTGAGCGCAATGATAGGGATAGGTGGGGTGTTTTTCCCCAGGAAATTGACTTCTCCGACAGGCTGCTAGTTCGTTTTGCCTGAAAACTGCTGTACAAATTCGGGGCGTCTTCGTTAACAAGTCCGTGAAACGTGTTACGCGTTACGTGAACTACCGCGAAGCATCACGCACCACCAGATGAGGATGATTGCAGCAAACGCCACTTACTGATCGATTGGGTTTGTAGTGACGACTTTAGTCGTTCCAAACGGTAATAGTGACTCAAGTCGTCACTACGAGTCAAAAACATTCTTGGCTTCCCTACTTGGCCAGACTCTTGATGTAGGCAATCAAGTCGTTGATCTGGTCCTCGGTCAGGGTATCTCCGAAGGTCTGGACCATCAGATTAGGTTGGAAGCCCTGCACGATTTGGGCGTTGGGATCGAGGATCGAGCGACGTAAATATTCCTCATCCACGATGACAGTCGTGCCATCCGCCAAAGTCTCCTGGGAGCCGTACACCCCGAGCCAGCTCGGCCCCACCAGCACACTGCCGTCGGTTGAGTGACATCCTAGACAGGCGTTCTCCTCAGCTAACTTCTGGCCTCGCTCGGCCGGGGTGGCCTCGGCCGCTTCTGGAGCCTCAGCCTGGGCCTCGGCTGTCGGCGCCCCGACCCAGGCGTCAAACTCGGCCTGATCCACGATGCGGATGGGCAGCATCATATCGGCGTGCCGCAAGCCGCACATTTCGGCGCATTGCACCCGCAACATAGGATTTTCCTGGTAGCTGCCCATTTCGGTGGGGGTCACGTACATTGTGGTGATCCTGCCCGGCATGGCATCCTTCTTCAGGCGAAAAGCCGGGATCCAGAAGGAATGTAAAACATCTGCATCAACGGTCGTCAGTTCAAAGCGCACCCGGCGGTCGACCGGTAGCACCATTGCTTCGTCGGTGACGCCACCCGCCGCCCGGAAGACGGACTTGCCGCCATATTGCGGGTAGACAGCCCGCCAGGCCCACTGGGAGCCGGTCACCTGCACTACCAGGTCGGTCTCATTGGGTTCTGCCGCCAGGGCGGCCAGGCCGGTCAGTCCAGGGTGGATGATCACAATGATGCACAGGGTACCGGTGATCACGGTCCACATCAGGGAAAACACATTGTTCCCGTGAATGGTTTCCCCGGCCTCCAGGTTGTCGCCCCGGGCCCGAAAATTGAACAATGTATAGGCCATCACCGCCACGATGAAGGTAAAGACAGGCAGGCCCAAGATCACCAACACCCGAAAGGCACTGTCAACGTGTTCCGCCGTATCAGAAAGCTGTGGCGGGAGGACATAGATCTGAGCCAGGAACTCCGCGATAAAGGTGAGGACGAACCACAGAATACCAACTCTCACATAATGTCTTCGCATATTATCCTTCCTCCTCTATGACCCAACCAGATACAGGGTGGGGTAGATGACAACCCAGGCCACGTCCACAAAGTGCCAGTAGACAACGCCACCTTCCACATCCCAGTGATTCTCGGCGGAGTAGTGTCCCCGCCGCCCCTGTAGATAGACGACCACCAGGACGATGACCCCGGTCAGGACGTGAAAGGCGTGCAAGCCGGTCAGGGAAAACAAGGCCGTGCCATAGCCGGTGGAGGGGGGCGCGAAGTGCAGGGCCTCCGGCCACTCGAAGACCACCACCCCCACGAGGAACAGGACCCCCAGCCCGATGGTGACCAGCAGGTGGCGCAAAAAGGCGGGTTGGTCGCCACGACTGATCGACACCTCGGCCCGGTTCGCAAAAAAGCTACTGGTCAGCAGAATGATTGTGATCGCCAGGCCCAGAATCTGGTTCACCTCTGCCGGGCGGTGTAGCCCCTGCATATAGTAACGGGCGATCAGGATCCCCAGGAAGAGACAGCTTTCCGAGGCGATGAACAACCACAGACCCAGCCGTCTGATGGCAATCCGTTGTTTAGATTCAACCAGTGGTGAAGTCGCAGCCGTCATCAGTGACCTCCCTCCTCTTCCGCCTGTCCAACACGACGCAGGTGCATATAATATTCCACTATCAGGACCGCTTTCGGCGCAGCGGTCAGCGCCAGCAACGTCAGCGAGTTGAGATAAACACTGACCAGGAATTCCAGGATGGTCAAGGCTATCAACCCTCCAAACACCAACTCTCCCCGGCGCAACAACGCCGCCTTAGATTCTTGCATAGGATTATCTCCTCGATTTTGGATTTTAGATTTTAGATTTTGGATTTTAGATAACCATTCCAAAATCCAGAAACTAAAATCTAAAATTGTAAAATGCTTAGTCTCCCCCCCCGCCAGCCGCGGCAATAGCGGGCGCACCGACGACCGCGTGCACCGAGTCAGGCACGCCGTAGTCGTAGGGATGGCCCGTCACCTGCGGCACCTCGGGGAAATTGTGTTCCGGCGCCGGGGAGGGCACACTCCACTCTAGCGTTCGAAGCTGCCAGGGGTTGGTCGCTGCTTTGGGGCCCCGGATCCAGGAGACGACGATGTTGTAGACGAACACCAGGAAAGATGCGGCCAGGATGAAAGCTACGAGGCTGGTAAACATATTGTTTGCAGCCAACTCGGACGAGTAGTCGGCGATGCGCCGGTTCATACCGTTGTAGCCCATCATGAACATCGACAAGAAAGTAACGTTGAAGGCCAGGAACATCCACCAGAAGTGGAGCTTGCCCAGGGCTTCGTTGTACATACGCCCGGTGATCTTGGGGAACCAATAGTAGATGCCGATGAAGAGGGCGAAGATCTCACCCCCCATGATCGTGTAGTGGAAGTGAGCGACCACAAAGTAAGAGTCGTGCAGATGGAAGTCGGTCGGGGCATCGGCCAGGAAGATACCGGTCAGGCCGCCGATAGTGAAGTTGAAAAGCTCACCCAGGGCAAAGAGCATAGGCACGGTCAGCCGCAATCTCCCCATCCAGATGGTGCCCACGGCGGCCAGGAAGATCAGGCCGGTGGGGATGGAGATCAGTTCTGTTGCTATTAAAAATGGCGCGTTCAGCCAATCCGACATGCCGCTGGTGAACATATGGTGCGCCCAGACGATGCCGCTCAGGCCGACGATGCCCAGCATACCCCCGACCGCCCATTTGTAGCCGAAGAGGGGTTTGCGGGCGAAGTGGGGCAGGGCCTCCAACATCAGGGCGAAGCCCGGTATGATCATCACGTAGACAGCCGGATGGGAATAGATCCAAAAGATATGTTCGTACAGGAGAGCCCCACCGCCCTGGGTGGGCCCAAAGAAGGCGGTCCCGATGACCCGGTCCAACACCACCATGATCAGCGCCGCAGCCACGAACTGGGTGAAGATCAGGCTGAGGATCGAACCGCAGAAGGCGCCCCAGACGAAGATAGGCAGCCGTCCCCAGGTCATCCCCGGCGCGCGCATGGTGGCGATGGTGGTCAGGAAGTTGAGGCCGCCGATGATGGACGACAGGCCGAACGTGATGAAGGCCAGCAGGAAGAGCATTTTTCCGACGCCGGGCTGCACGCTCAGGGGCGGATAGGCCGTCCAGCCGAAGTCAAACCCGCCCGGCATAAAGAGGGCCAGAACCATCAGCACCCCTACCGGCGGCACCAGCCAGTAGCTCAAGGCGTTCAGGCGGGGGAAGGCCATATCCTCGGCCCCGATGAGCAGGGGGACGGCGAAGTTTCCAAACCCGCCCAGAAGGGCCGCCACGGCCACAGCGATCATCACGATGCCGTGCCAGCTCATCACCGTGTTGTACGTGCCGGGCCCCATCAGATCCTGGCCGGGGTTCATCAGCTCAATGCGTATTAGCACACTCATAAGGCCGGCCAGCAAGAACAGGACAAGCATAGTGACGAGGTACTGCACCCCGATGACCTTGTGGTCGCCGCAGAAAGCGAAGTAGCGCCTGGCCCCGTGGGAAGCCTGCGTAGGCAAAGGCTTGTTCTCCAGACCCAGCCAGCCCCGGGCCCAGTGGTCCCAAACGCCAACCCCCAGCAGCCAACCGACGAGCCCCAACAGATAGCCAACGCTGATCACCACGTTGCTACTTGCGCCGAAGGGCATAGTTATCCCCGCTCCGATCAGGAACCCCACGATTCCAAAAATCAACGCTTTGATTAATGCCATGTTATTTATCTACCTCCTTTTGTTTTGTAGGTGCTACTGTTTCTGCAATGTGTTGTCGTTGGTCTCAAATCAAGGTTCGTTGTTTAGATCAGCGCTCACCTCCTTCATTAAGGAATGTCGCTTAGTCCGTTTCCGGCGCAGCAGTTCATCAAAAGTGGTTTCACTCAGGATCGTGTTGATTTGAATTTGAATATCCTCCCAGACATCGTGGACGGCGCATAAGACATGCAGAGGACACTCTTCGGGACGTATCAGGCAACGGTTAAGAACGATTGGACCTTCCAGGGCTTCAAAGACGTCCTTCATCGAAATTTCGCTGGCAGGGCGAGCCAGCCGAATACCCCCCTGCACACCACGCTGAGTTTCTACCAACCCGGCCACGGCCAGTTGAGCGATGATTTTACTGAGAAATGGCAACGGAATGATCTGCCGCCTGGCAATTTCCCGGCTCGACGTTCGTTCACCTTCAGCCAGTGCGGCCAGATCCAGAATTACTCTCATCCCATAGTCGGCACGCCTGCTTAGTTGCAAGATTTCCCCCCGTACATCGTTTGATTGGTGATAAACTTGACCTGATTGGTCACATTTAGACAACCCTAAAGCTGTTTGCAGCTTCGCAAACAGGGCAAATAAGACTAATATGATGGTTTTTATCAAGAATTAGTGAGGGCGCGAATTCTAATGTAAAATGTCGCCTTTGTCAAATCTGGAGTAAGGGTTTTGCTAAGGCAGTTCGGGTGGATACCAATCGTTGACGCCAGGCGTTGGCGTAGGGCGTCCAGGCGGGGTATTGGGCGGCCCAGGCCCGGTAGCCGGCCTCAGCCTCGTTGAACGCCCCCGCCAGCCGCTCCAGAAGCGCCGGTAAAAGATCATACCGGCCGGCCAGCCGGAACAGCGTTTGCAACATGCGCGCCCGCCCGCCCACGGCCAGCGGCAGATCGAGGGTGCGCGTGATTTGGGCCACGCTTTCTCGCGTCAGGTACATACCTGCCCGGCAGGGCACCAGGAGAAGGCCGGTGACCCCCGCCCAGCCGGGGCCTCCGTCGTCGCTCTCGTCCGGCGGCGAGGGCAGCCCGCTGTCTCTGTAGACAGGCGGCGGAGGCAAAACGGGAAAAGGATCGCCATCCGAGCCAACAGGCTCGGCGGGTAACGTCGCCAGGATCAGGTCCAAAGTCAGGTCGCCGAGCCTGGCGTAAAAGGGATGGGGCGACAGTTGCCCCAGAGCCTGGATGCAGGCCGGGACCCACAAGGCCAGATGCCGGGTCTGCATTTGATGCGCAAATTGGGCCCGTTCCCCATCCGGCGACTCGATCCAAGCGGCCAGGGCCAGCAACTCCAGCCCCAGGTGATCGAGCGCGCCAAAGCGCAGGCCCTTGGGCGGCGTCCAGCCCGCCTGCCGGTAGAGGTCTTGAACCCGGCCTGTGGCCGGCGCATCCAGCATAGCCGAGGGATCGACAAAGACGCTCTCGTAAAGCGGCAGGTTGAAGCCAAATAGCCGCTGGTACTCCACCGCCAGAGCGGTGATGGCCCCGGCGTCGATGGCCGGCAGCGTTGGGGCTAATTGCGGCAGGGCGGCGATCAGCCGGGTCTCGTCCACTCCGACCTCGGCCAGCCAGAAGCGGGCCAGAATGCGCAATGCCTCGGCTATTCGGTGGCTCATGAAAGCGCTGCCTCCTTGAAAGGCTCCGTGATTTCTATCATACTCTCATCGCCACATTTTATCAACCTTGCCCTGAGCAAGTCGCCGCCAACTTGACCAGCCGGAATAATCGCCTAAACTTGACCAAAACCCGA
>JBHHXL010000058.1:0-16825 GCA_046757065.1 Anaerolineae bacterium | reverse complement strand
ACAATTCGGTGGTTGTGCGCCGGGGGTCTTCGTTTTACGTCGGCGGCCCGGCCGATGCCACCATCCAGATCGATGAGCTGATCGATCCCAACAGCTGTGATTCCTCTAATCCCTTCTGCGATCTGACGGATTTGTCCCCGGAACAACACGTGTGCGGGGCAGGCCGCTGGCGAATCACCATCCCCAGCAATGCCACCGTTGGCAAATATAGGATCACGCTGCAACGCGGAAGCTGGAGCAAGAGCCTGAACCTGAACGTCATCTTCGACATGCCGACCGGTCTCAACCAGGCCGACCTGGAAGCCTTTGCTTACAGCAACGACCCCAGCAACACGCGAGATGAGTACTCCATCTTTTATACCACCTCCGATTGGCCCTGGGAGCTGTACGAGCCCTGGCACCAGTCCAACGGTTACGGCTTTGCCTTCGAGACCGATCAATACGAGCAGTATATTCTTGAAACCTATGTGATGGATGCCATCAACGGCGTGCAAGACAAGTGGGGTATACCGGCCCGGGAGTGGGCGGCGATACAATTGGCGAAGAAAGCAGACGCCAACCTGTATTTTGAGGACGAGTCCATCCGGTACAATATGAAGGACGCTCTACCGGCGGATCCAAACACTCCTAGAAAGTGGGCCCAATGCTCGACCCACGCCAACGTCCTGACCGGCTTCGCTCGCTCCGCCGGAATTGCGGCCCGGCCCGCCGGGGCGGACTGGGATAACTGGGTCGCGCCGTATGACCTGTTTGATTACTCCACCGAAGTTTTGACCGAGAACGGCTGGAAGGTCCTGCGGGCCTATGCCGTCTACGAGGTTCAAAACGGTGAGGAGGTGGTGCTGCAAGGCGGCATCGTCTGGCCCAGGAACCTCAACCAATACTTTTACGACCAGTCCTCGGCCGATATGATCGTGGCCGGTAATTCCAATTGGGATATGAGCCAGTTGAACACCAATTGGGATCAACCCAAAGAACGTGACTTCACCGTGCCCAATTACAATAAAACGATCATGATCAAGTGGGACTGGGTCGATACCGAGGCCGTGCCCTTCTGGAACTGGAGCCAGGAACCGACCGACGTGGGCGACCCGATGATTGACTGGATCCAGTGGCCGGCCAATACCCCGACCCCAACCCCGACGCCGACCGACACCCCAACCCCAACCCCGACGCCCACCAACACGCCCACGCCGACGGCCACATCCAACGGCGGCGGCGGTGGCGGCAACGGCGGCGGAGCCAGCGGCTCCTTCCTGGGGCTGGCCCCGACCCACACCCCCACCGCAACCCCAGAGGCGGGCAGCGCCGCCTCGACGTCATCTGCCCCCACCTCCTCGAACGCGCCGGCCGGCCCTTATCTGCCGGTCATCGCCAAGAGCCTGCAACCCCCCGCCGTCGAGCTGGGCCAGGTCATCGCCGACTCTGGCCGCGACCTGGACGGCGATGGCCGCCTCGACCAACTGGTTATTGACGTCGCCGTCAACGTCAACCAGCCGGGCGATTACACCTTCGGCGGCCTGATCGACAACGATGAATTTGAGGATTATACCCGCGTCAAAGGTCTGGCCACCGCCGTGACCGAAGTCCATCTGGAAGCCGGTCCACAGGTCATCCAACTGACCTTTAACGGCCAGACGATTTCACAGGCCAGGGTCAACGGCCCCTTCCAGGTGACCCACCTGTGGGTGTCCGATCTGACGCTTGAAGCCAACACGCTCGATCTGATGAACAACCGCATCGATACCGCCGAGCCGGACTACACGACCGCCGCCTACCAACGCAGCGACTTTGAGAACCTGGGCGCTTCCCTGTCCAATGACTACAGCCACCAGGCCTACGATACCGACAAGGACGGTTATTTCGACACTCTGGTCATCAACACCGGCCTCGATATTACCGAGGGCGGGACCTATCGCGTCGAAGGTGCGCTGGCGGACGGCAAGGGCGAAGTTGTGGCTACCGCCAGTTGGACCGGTTCAGACGGCCAGGTAGCGCTGCAATTCGAAGCCCTGCTCGGCGACGTGACGGCCTATCATTTGCAGTCCCTGCGCTTATACGATGCAGATGGCGGCCTGATCGATTCGACGACCGGCAATAGCCTCCTGAATACCGGGGTTTACTCAACGGGGCCGTTGTACAATCTGGGCCTGACTGCCATCGAAAGCGCCCAATCCGTGACCCCCACCGTGGTCAACGTCGCCACGCCCGACCTCGACCAGGACGGCGATTTCGACAGTCTTGACTTCACCGTGAACGCCGTCATCGCCGTCGAGGGGGATTACCGGCTGGAAGGCTGGTTGGAGGGCAACAACGGGGCCTTGATCGCCTGGCAGACGAGCGGCCCGGTACACCTGACTCCCGGCTCGCAAAATCTGTTACTGTCATTTGACGGCTCAACGATCAACAATTTCCGGGCAAATGGTCCCTACAAGCTGACGGGGCTGAAGCTGCTGTTCGGCACGTTCGCTTACCAGATCATCAATGAAGTCAATGTGGCCTATGAAACAGCAGCCTACAGCTTCGACCAGTTCGATAACAGCCTGAGCGGCAACATAATCTTAAACGATGGTATGGAAAACGGCAGCGGCAATTGGAACCTGGGCGAAACCAGTTGGGAGCTGATAGCCGGCGCCTCCTACAGCCCGGTCCATTCCTGGACGGACAGCCCCGACGGCGACTACACCTCCACCGACACAATGTTAACCAGCAACAGCGTCGCCCTGCCCAGGGGCGCGGAGCCGATCCTCTCCTTCCAAACCTGCTACAACATCAACCCCGACGGCGACCAGGGCGAGTTGCAGGTCAGCGCGGACGGCGGAGCCTGGAACACGCTCAACAAAGCCACCGCCATCGGCGATTCGAACGGCTGGTTGTTCAGGGAGCTATCCCTCCTCAGCCCAACCAGCGGCGCCAGCTCTATAGAGTTCAGGTTCCTGATGGACGCCAACGGTTCGGGCTATGCGGATGGCTGGTACGTGGACGACGTCATCCTGAAGCTGGACCTGGATATGGACGACGACGGCATCTCCAACGACGACGAAATCGGGCCGGACCTGGGCAACCCGACCGACACCGACAACGACGGCGTGCCCGACTACCAGGATACCGACTCGGATAACGACGGCATCCCTGACGCCGTGGAGGGCAGCGGCGACACCGACGGCGACGGCACGCCCGATTATCAAGACACCGACTCCGACAACGACGGCATCCCCGACCTGACGGAGGGCAGCGGCGACACCGACAACGACGGCACGCCCGACTTCCAGGACACCGACTCCGACAACGACACCATCCCTGATGCCGTCGAGGGCAGCGGCGACACCGACGGCGACGGCACGCCCGACTTCCAGGACACCGACTCCGACGACGACACCATCCCTGATGCCGTCGAGGGCAGCGGCGATACCGACGGCGACGGCACGCCCGATTATCTTGACACCGACTCCGACAACGACGGCATCCCCGACACCTATGACCCCTTCCCGGGACAGTATACGTATGTTAGTTTCCTGCCGCTGGTCACCAAAAGGTAAAGCCGGGCCTTAACGCCCCGGCACAGGCCCCTCCGTTTTGGGCCACAAAAAACGACCTCCTGAGGCAAACTGAAGGTTACTTCGTTTCCCAGGAGGTTGTTTTTTTGCTACTTCCATATTTTATGACAAACAATATCTAGTGGTATGAAATCTTAATATATCCACATATAGTAGTTGCATCCTCTTTACAGCCCTGGCGGACTGTGGTATACTATACATTACGTAATATTACGTAAAGCGGAGGAGGTTGGGATGTTATCTCCCGCCTCCCAGGTCAAAACAAATTGGGTTATGACCGACTGGCTGCAAATGCTTGAGTCCGACCAACCTGCCTGGCGCTGGCAGGCCGCTGAAGCGCTGGCGGCGCGAACCGCTGAGGACAAAGTGGTTTCGGCCCTGGCTCGCGCCCTGGGCGATGGGCACCCTTTTGTGCGCTGGCAGGCCGGCCAGGCGCTGGCGGCCTCGCTGCGGGGGCAACAACGCTTGCTGGAGATACTGCGCTTGCAAAGCGGCTCGGCCCTGGCCCGGTGCGCCGCCGCCGATGCGCTGGGGCAGGGCGGGGTTAAGCCTCAACAGGCGACCCCCGCCTTGTTAGCGGCGCTGGAAAGTGATGATCCCTTCGTGCGCCAGAGCGCCGCCGAAGCGCTGGCGCGCCGTGGCGACAGCCGGGCCATAGCGGGGCTGGTCACGCTTTTGAAGGATGAGAGTGTCTGGGTACAGCGAGCCGCAGCCAGGGCCTTGGGCCATCTGGGAGACCTGCGCGCTGTTGAGGCGTTGGTAGAACGCCTGGTTCAAGGAGCGGTCCTGGTTCGTCGCAGCGCGGTTTATGCCCTGGGAGCTTTGAAAGCGGAAAAGGCGCTCCAGGCCCTGGTGGCAGCCCTGGCCGATCCCGATCCCGTCGTGCGCTATAACAGCGCCTGGGCTGTGGGCCGCATCGGCCCGAAGGCGACAGTAGCCCTGCCGGCTTTGCGGCGCTTGCAAACCGACCTGGCCTTAGAGGGCGCTGTGGCCGAGGCAGCCCTCCGCGCCGAACGGGCCATCACCCGGCCGTCGTGGCTGGCGGCCTTGTCGGGTTTTTACACCCGGCTCGTGTGGAGGCGGCAGTTATGACTCAGCCGGCAGCCGAGATCATTGAAAAAACCGCCCGGAAGATTTCGAGGCTGAAGCTCAACTCAGTCGCGATCTTGTTGTTGGAAGCGCACAAACCCTTCAGCTTTGTGGCCAGCCAGGCGTTGCTGCTGGGGCAGCCTCTGCTGGATATGCTGCTGCCGCCGGGCCTCATCACCGAGGTGGCGGCTTTGCTGGCCGACCGCAGGCAGGTGGACGGCTTGATCCACCGCCTTGACGCGTTACAACAAGACGGGCCGCAGCCACCATCACAGGAGTCGGACAGTCCCTTGTGGGACAACACCAACGCGAAGCGTGAAAGTTTCACCCCACCCCAACCCCTCCCCGCCGGCGGGGAGGGGCTAGGGGAGGGGTAGTCACAGGAGCGGGCCAGTGGATAACGTGGACCGCCTGTTATTGGGCCTGGCATTGGCCTTTGTCGGCCTGCATCTTTTCTATACCGAGCGGGCGCGCGCCGGACGCGTGCCCGAACTGCGCCGGCTTGGGGCGTTTCAGGTTTTGCGCGAGATGATGGCCCGCGCCGTGGAAGCGGGCCGCACCTTACACCTGTCGTTGGGCAGCGGCGGCATTGCTACCGAAACCACCGCCGACAGCCTGGCCGGGTTGTGGGTTCTGGATTACTTCTCCGAGCAGGCAGCGGCCGCAGGCGTTCCGCCTCTGGTTTCAATGGCCGATCCAACCTTGATGTTGCTGGCCCAGGACACCCTGCGGCGCGCCCACGGCGATGATCTGGTTGGCGCCCGGCGGTCCAGCGAACAGGTCCGCTGGATCGCGCCGGAACCGGCCGCATACGCCGCCGGCGTGATGGGCATATTGAACATCGAAGGCGTCCAGGCTAACGCGATGGTCGGCAAATTCGGCGATGAGTACCTGTTGATGGGAGAGACAGGGGCGCGCTTTGGGGCTGACATTACCCAGGTCGGGGCTGCCAGCGATCCGAGCGTGTTGCCGTTCGTCTACGTCTCAACCGACGAGATGCTGCTGGGCGAGGAAATGTATGCCGCCGGGGCGTATCTTTCCCAAAAGCCGGCCCACGTCGGCAGCCTGTTGGCCCAGGATACCTTGCGCTGGATCGTCGCCCTCTTTATCCTGGGGGCGATCCTGCTCCGCTCGTTTGGATTGATAGGGTAGGGATCATGCTCATCCGCTTTGGGCGGATTGCCGCCTCGGTGGTTGCCATCGTAACGGGGCTGTTCGTCCTGCTCGACTTTTTCCTCGAAGTCCCTCTCATCAACCTGATGAGCCTGTTGGTGGTGCGCTGGGCGGCCATCATCCTGGCCTTTGCCTTGATGCTCGGCCTGGTGAACGTGGCCCGCGTTCATATCAGCCGGCTTCGGGCGCGCCAGGACGGTTGGATTTATAGCCTGATCCTGTTGCTGGCCCTACTGGTAACCCTGGTTGCCGGGCGGAGCGGGCCGGCCTCCGCTGCCGGGCGGCATATCTTCGAGGTGTGGTTGCGCCCGCTGGAATCGACGCTCTTCGCCCTGCTCATCTTCCTGATGGTAACCGCCGTATTCCGCGCGTTCCGCGTCCGCAATTTCGAGACGTTCCTGTTCCTCCTGGCGGCCATCCTGGTTTTGTTGGGTCAGGCTACGCTGGTTTATTTGTTGCCCGATCCGCTGGGCCAGATACTGGTCGATATTAAAGATTTGATTCTGGATGCCCCGGCCGTGGCCGGCGCGCGCGGCATTCTGCTGGGCGTCGCCCTGGGCACGATTGCCACCGGGCTGCGGGTGTTAATGGGCGTCGATAGACCTTATGCGGATAGAGGTTAACCGGCTACCGGTTAGGGCTGGACTCCGGTCACCGGCGGGTGCGTCCAGAAGTTCCCAGCGCCGCCCAGCTTGCCGGGCAACGGACCCGTCGCCGGCCGGACGGCTGGCTTTTTGGCAAGAAGGTATATAGCAATGGCTGAAATAGATAAAGCTTCCGCGGCCAGGCCCGAAAGCGATATTCCCGAGACTGTACCCGATTGGCTCAAGGCGCTCTTGCAGAAACACGGCCAATCGGAAGGCCGGTTGGCGGGCCTTGAACCCTCTTTCGAGGTCGCCGCCGCCGTGCCCGAACACGAAGATGAAAACCCGGAGCTGTCGGCTCTGTTGGAGCAGATGAGCGAAACGCCGCCGGGTGAACTGCCCGCCGACCGCCCGGCGACCTCGGTCGAGTGGGGACCCCCCCCGGCGGAGCCGGAGGAGCGGCCCGCACCGGCGGTTGACGACTGGTTGCAGTCGATCCAGCAGGATGAACCGCCGCCCCTTGAGCCCGCTCCAACTGAGCCTGAGACTCCGGCGGAAACCTCTGATTGGCTGCCGGGCGTCGAGCCCCCGGCCGAAGTCCCGGACTGGATGGCTGAAATCGCGCCGCCGCCGGAGCCGGCGGAACCGGCAACCGGCGATGAAAGCCCCGCCCAGCCGCCTGATCTGCCTGGGGCGGACGCGGGCCCGGCCCAGCCGCCGCCAACCGATTGGCTGGACGCCATCGAAGGCCAGACAGGGGAGTTGGAACCGGGGCCGGCGCCCCCGGCTGAGGCGGCGGGGCAAGAATCTTTGCCCGATTGGTTGCAAGCCGCCGATGATTTCGCCAGCCAGGAAACCGGCGAAGCGCCAACATCTCCTCCCCCGCCGCTTGAAGCGGAAGGCGGCGAACAGCCTCCCGATTGGTCGGGCCCCGACGCGCAAGCCGGGCCGGAGGGTGAAACCGACTGGCTGTCTGCCTTACGCACCTCGTCCGCCCAGCCTGAGTCTGCGGCTGACCCCTCCCAGGCGGCCCAGGAGCCACCCCCAGACTGGCTGGCCGGTGTCGCGCCGCCAGCCGGGGAGGAAGCCCTTCAAGCGTCGGAGGGAGGGGAGCTGCCCGACTGGCTGGCCGACATGGCCCCGCCCTCCGGACAGGTTGAAGCCCCCCCCGCCTCCGAACCGGCGGCCCCGCCGGAAGAAGCGCCGCCCACCGAGGCCGGCGCCCCGGATTGGCTGGCCGATATGGTTGCACCGCCAGAGCAGGCCCCGGCCAGCGCGGAAGGGGAGGAACTTGAGCCTGCGCCGCTCGAAGCCCCGGAGATTCCGGATTGGATGGCCGAGCTCGCCCCGCCTGCAGAGGCGGATGAGGAGCCCGCTCCTCCCCCCCCCGATTGGCTGGCCGATATGCCCCCGCCTTCCGACCAGGCTGAGACGCCACCTGTCGCCGCAGAGATCGAACCGGCTTTGCCGGAGGTCGAGGCGGAGGCGCCGCCTGAAACAACCCAGCCTACCCAACCCTTAACCGAACCCGAGGCGGCAGATTGGCTGGCCTCCTTCGCGCCCGTCGAACCCGCCGGGCCAATCATCGAACCGGAGGTCGAGGAATCCACCGCAGCAGAGGCCGAGCCGCCAATTTCGACAGAGCCGGAAGCAGCCGGCGAGGAACCCTCCGACTGGATGGCCGCCTTCGCCCCTGCCGAACCCGCTGAGCCTGTAGCTGCCGGGGAGGAAGGCCCAGATTGGCTCTCGGGCCTGCGAGCTGCCGAGGCTGAAGCGGCGGACGAGGGCGCCGCCACGGTTGAACCTGCACCCGCCGCGCCGCCACCGCCGCCATCTGTCGAGGAAAGCGCCGCCGAGTGGACGCCGGAGGGAGGCCAGGAAACCCTCGACGAGGCAGCCGGCGCCGCGCCCTCAACCAGAATCGGCGACGAGAGCGGCTTGCCCGATTGGCTGGCCGGGCATCTGGCCTTCGATGCCGGGGCCCCGCCCTTGCTGGAAACGGCTATGGCAGAAGAGGCCGGTCCGGCCGAACCTGAAGCCGCAGGTGAGTTGCCGGAGTGGTTGGCCCAGCATCAAAGCGTCGACCCGCAGGCCCCGCCCCTGCTTGAGACGCCACTCGACCAGGACGCCGGCGCCATCACGCCGGAGGCCGCGCCGGCTATGATCGAACCTGAGACCGCCGCTGCGGAGCCGCCCCCCACCGAAGAAGAAGAGGGGCTGCCGGACTGGTTGCGTGACCTCCAGGATGCCGGGGATGAGGCCCCGCCTGCCGCCGACATTGTAGCCGGACCCGAAGCAGAGGTCGCGGCTGAGGTTGAACCGCCTCCCCCCGCCCCGCCGGAGACAGAGGCCGAACTTCCCGGCTGGCTGAGGGACCTCCAGAGCGCCGAGCCTGAAAGCCCGGTTCCGGTCGAACCGGAGGCAACCCCGGACATCCCGGCTGAAACCGGGTTGCCCCCCCTGGCCCCTGCGGAAACGGAGGCCGAAGCCGAACCCCCGGAATGGCTCAGGGCGTTTCGCCAGGGTCCCGCCGCCGCCCCACCGGCTGAGGACATTCAGGCCGGGCCTGAACCGGATGCGGTCGAAAGCGCACCGGCCGAAGCGGAAATCCCGCCGCTGGCCCTGCCGGACGCTGAAACCCCGGTTCCAGACTGGCTACACGAGTTGCGCGGCGCGGAGGCCGAACCCCCGCCGCCTGAAGAGACGCCGACCCCGCCCGAAAGCGACGTGGCCGGCGCGCCGCCGTTTGCCCCCGCCGAGGAAGCGGGGGAGGTGCCCGACTGGCTGGCCTCGCTGCGCCCGGACGAGCCGGCGGAGGCGGTTGCCCCATTTGAAGCCGGGCCGCCGTCCGAGCCCCGGCCAACCGAAGCCGACGTGCCGGACTGGCTGGCCTCCCTGGCCGAAGCGGATCAGGCAGCGCCCGGTGACGTTGCGGAGGTGGAGGCCGGGCCGGAGACGCCCTCAGAGGCCGGTCCCATGCCCGACTGGCTGCAAGACCTGGCAGCGGGGGCGGACGAGGCCGAAGCCGGGGAAGCTACCCGCGACGAGGCGGCGGGCATCGAGCCCCTCCTCGATGAGGAAGCAGGGGAGGTCCCCGACTGGCTAAGCCAACTGCGACCCGAGGAGCCGGAAGCGACGGAATTCGCGCCGGACGCCGGCGATGAGGACGACCTGAGCCCGCCCGGTCCGAGCGCTCCCGCTGGGCCGGGGGAGGATGCAACAGCGGAGATAGAGGCGGGCATCCCCGACTGGATGCGCGACTTGAAGCAGCCGGGCGAAGACGACGACGCCTCCGATGAGGCCGATGCTCCCGGCGAGTCGCTGGCCTTCGCCGCCGGGCCAACGGATGAGACGGTTGAGACTGAAGCGGCGCTGCCCGAATGGATGGCCGATTTAAGGCCGGCTGCGGCTGATGAAGCGCCGCCCGCTGAAGCCGCCATTCCCGACTGGCTGGCAGACCTGGAACCGGCCCGGGTTGAGGACATCGCCCCCCCGCTCGAAGAGGCCCCGGAGATAACGGATACGCCCGGCGCGACGGAAAGTGTGCAGCCTGCACCTCCCCCGCCAACCGCCGAGATGGAGCCCGCCCGTCCGGAGGCAGCCCGGCTGTTCTACGACATCGCCACGATGGCTCCGCAACCGGCCCCCGTGCCGGTTCCAAGGCCGCAAAGCCAGAGATTGGCCGGCCGGGTAGCGCGGGCTGGCCTGTATCTGGCTTTCTTGCTGGCGGTGGTCGTGCCTTTCTTCCTCAATCGAGGCGGGCCGTGGCTGCCCCTGCCCAACGATGTCATCCAGACGGTACAGGCGGAGCTGGACGGCATCGTGGCCAAGCAACTACCCGACTCGGTAGCCCTGGTCGCATTCGACTATACCCCCGCCACCGAAGGCGAGATGGGCCCGCTGGCCAGGGCCGTCATCCGCAAACTGCAAGGCCAGGGGATGCGCATCATTGCCGTCAGCCTGGAACCGGAAGGGCCGGGCCTGGCGCAAACGATCCTGGCCGACCTGCCCGCCGACCGCGCCATCAACCTCGGTTTTCTGCCCGGCGGCCCGGTGGGCGTGCGCCGCCTGACCTTTGATGGCCCTCTGGCCGAAACGCAGAATTTCGCCGGCGAGCAAGAGCGTTTTGCCGAGTTACAACGCCGGTACGATTGGCTCAGGATCGACGCTTTGAACGACGTGAGTTTGATTGTGGAGATCGGCGCGTCGCCCAGGACAGTGCGCTGGTGGGTGGAGCAATTGGACACCGAAACGGCCCCGCCCATCGTGGCCGCGGTCAGCGCCGCCGCCGGGCCGTTGGTGCAGCCCTATCGCGCCTCAGGTCAACTTGAGGCGATGGTGACCGGCATCAACCACGCCGCGGCCCTGGAAAGCGGCCGCCGGGGCGACGTGGGCCTTGCCACCCGCATGCTCGACAGCCAATCGACGGCCAGCCTCTTTTTCGTCGTCCTGATGATGGCCGGCACCGTGGCCGGCTTGATGTCTGACTTCGACAAGGCAACTTGACAGGCTCATGGAAATCATCATCAGCGCAGCATTGACCCTCATGGTTCTTAGCTACATCCTGGGCGACAACCCGCTCTTTCGGGTGGCCGAGCACGTTTTCGTGGGCGTCAGCATCGGCTATGCCGTATTGGTGGCGTTTCACAACGTTTTTGTGCCGTTCATCTTTCGCAATCAAAGCATCTGGTTGGCCTTGCCGCCGCTGGTCCTGTGCCTGGCGCTAACGCTGAAGATTTTGCCCACCCAAATGCCGTTGACCAGCGCCCTGGGCGGCATCGCCCTGGCCTTTCTGATCGGCGTGGGCGCGGCCCTGGCCGTCGGTGGCGGCCTGTTTGGGACGCTGCACCCGCAGGCCGCGGATACCGCCCGGCTGTCGTTCAACGCGGCCAATCCGGCCTATCAGAACACCCTGGACGCGCCCTTCTTTTTGGATGTTGAGTTCCTTAAGAATCTAATCGTCCTCCTGGGTACGCTGGGCACGCTCTTTTACTTCACCTTTGCCCTGCGCCCCCAGAAGTATCTGGGCGGGTTTCGCGAGGGCTTTGTTCGATTTTGGGGAGGTATGGGGCGCTGGGTGATCTTGATCACCCTGGGCGCTTTATTCGCCAACACCGTTAGCGCCCGCCTGGCCTTGCTGTTGGGGCGCTTGCAGTTTCTGGCCGACTCCCTGCAAATATTACTGGGCGGGCAACGGTGAGCACGGATTCGATGGACAGCATCCTGGTTGTGGATTGCGGCAGCGCCACCAGCAAAGCGGCCCTCATCGAGAAGCAAGGGGAGGTGCACCGTTTTGTGGCGCAGGCCGTGGCCGGCAGCACGCACGGCGCACCCTGGCGCGACATCACTCTCGGGGTCAGATTGGCCATCCAACGCCTGGAACAGACCACCGAGCGGAAGCTGCTGTATTCCGAAGGAACCCCTATTGTCCCTCGCGCCTCCGCCGGAGACGGGGTTGATGCCCTGGTCGTCGTTGCCAGCGCCGGCCAGCCGCTACGGGTGATGCTGGCCGGGCTTATGGAGGACTTCAGCCTGCGCAGCGCCCGGCGGGCAGCGGCGACGACTTACGCCGTTGTGCCGGATGCGCTCTCTCTGGATTGCGGGGCGGTGCAGCCGGGCCTGGAGGCGCGCATCCTGGCGGTTTACCGGGCTCGCCCCGATGTCATTTTGCTGGCCGGGGGCACAGACGGCGGCGCTGAAAGGCCGGCCGTTGACCTCCTTCGGATAGTTGCCACGGCGTTGACCGTGCTGCAAGACTTTACCCGGCCCAAGGTCATTTTTGCCGGTAACCTCGAGGTGCGGGAGGAGGCCGCCGACCTTCTGGGCACCGTGACCGATTTGAAGGCCGTCGATAACGTGCACCCCGCCCTGGATGTAGAAAACCCGGGGGCGGCCCAGATCGAGCTCGAATCGCTGTACCTGGATGGCAAGCTTAGCCAGGTTCCGGGCTACGATGCCCTGCGCGACTGGTCGCAAAGCGATGCCGTGCCAACGGCCAGGAGCTTTGCCCAAACCGTTCGCTATTTGGGCGGCTTTTACAATTTGAACGTCATCGCCGCCGATGTGGGCAGCGCCGCCACGACGGTTGCCGTAAAGCGGGCAGACTTCGAGAGCGCCACCACCCGCGCCGATGTGGGCGTCGGCCTGAGCGTCGAATCGGTGATGGAGCAGGCCGGCCTGGAGGCCATTGCCCGCTGGTTGCCCTTCGAGCTGGCGGGCAACGAACTGCGCAACTTCCTGCTAAACAAGAGCCTTCATCCGGCCAGCGTGCCGGAGACGCCGGAAGAGTTCCTGATCGAGCTGGCCGTGGCCCGGGAGGCGCTACGGCTGGTCGTGGCCCAATCGCGCCAATCCTGGCCGGCGGCCCCGGGACAGGGGGCCTGGCGCCTGGCCTGGGAGATGATTATCGGCGGCGGGCGGGTGATCACCCGCGTGCCGCACCCGGCTTATGCTGCGCTGGCCCTCCTCGATGGCCTGGAACCGGTCGGCGTTAGCACGCTATCGCTGGATAGGAACGGGCTGGTGGGGATGTTGGGGGCCGTGGCCGCCGTCCATCCCGCCGCCGCCGTCGAGGTGGCCGAGCACGACGCCCTGTTTCGCCTGGGAACGGTCGTTGCCGTGGCCGGCAACGGGCGCATCGGAGAGACGGCGTTGCGAGGCAAAATCACCTTCGAGGACGGGCGATCCGAATCGATCAAGGTTCCCTTTGGCTCCCTGTCGCTGATCCCCCTGGGGCTCAACGAGAAGGCCACCCTCAAACTCAAGCCGAGGCCGCGCTTCGACATCGGCATGGGCAGATGGGGGGAGGGCGCTATCGCCGAGGTTGAAGGCGGGTCGCTGGGGCTGGTCCTCGACGCCCGCGGGCGGCCCCTGCGCCTGCAAACAGACCCGGCGGCCCGGTGCGAGCAGGTGCGGGAATGGATGAACGCCCTGGGCCTGGCCTGGGAAACCTTACAATTGATCGGTCGCGCCATCGCCAACCTTGAACAGGATGTGACGGTAGAAGCAGCCAATGTACTTGCCGACGCGACGCCTCAATAAAAATATACCCCTCAAGGTGGAGCGGCTCTTGCCCGCTCCCGGCGAAGTGACCGTTCGGGTCGGCCAACGGGTGGATAGCTTCGATGTAATCGGCCGGGTAACGCTGCCGGAAGCCTGGAGCGTCATCGATGTCGCCAGGCAGCTTGGGCTGAGGGACCCCGATCTGGGCCAGGTGGTGCTGAAGAAAGAGGGCGAGCCGGTCGAGGCCGGCGAAATCATCGCCGAGGCCAGGTCCGGCATCGTGGGTAGGCGGCAATGCCGCGCCCCCGCCAGCGGCATCGTTGTAGCCATCGGGCAGGGGTGGGTGGTGTTGGAAACCCAACCCCGGATTGAGGAAGTCCGGGCCTTGTTGCACGGCCAGGTCGCTCAGGTCATACCCCGTAAAGGCGCGGTCATCGAGGCCCTGGGCGCCACCCTGGAGGGCGCTTGCGGGCTTGGCGGTGAAGCTTACGGGGTGTTGCAGGTGGCTACCGAGAGTCCGGAGGCGACGCTGGAGGCCAAGGACATTGTGGTGGGCATGCACGGCTCGATATTGATTGGGGGCCGCACCATCACCGGGGAAACGCTGCACCGCGCCGAAGAAATGCGGGTAAGCGGGATTGTCGTCGGCAGCATTGATTCCTCGCTGCTGGCGCTGGACCCTCTCCCAGAGGTGGCGGTGATCGCGATGGAGGGCTTTGGCAACCTGCCGATGGCCCCCTCGACGTACGAAACCCTAACGGCGCTGGCCGGGCGGGAAGCCTCGATTCTTGGCTTGACGCCCTCGGGCCATAAGCCGGCCCGGCCGCTGCTACTGGCGCTGTCAGACGAAGAGGAGAGCCCTGTGGAGTCCCAGGAATCCCCGGTGGCGGTCGGCAGTCAGGTGCGGGCCTTGCGCCCGCCCCTCCAGGCCAGGGAGGGCATCATCGCCGCCATCCCGGCCACGCCGCAGGCAACGGAGCTGGGTTTACATCGCTGGGGCGCGGAGGTGGCCTTCGCCGAGGGTTTCCAACGGTTCGTCCCCTGGCATAATCTTGAGCAGATCATTTGAAGCAGAGGACAGATTGCGGACAGCAGACGGCAGATTGCAGACAGCAGACAACAGATGACAGAGTCCAGCGACCATTCCACATCAGACGTATTGTATGCGCTGTGCTCTGACATCTGAACTCTGATGTCTGGCATCTGTATTCTGGCATCTGAACTCTGACTTCTGCGGAAGGAGTAACGCGATGACCACAGATTTTGACACCGATTTCAGCGACGGCTTTCAGGAACCCCCCTCCGGAGGCGGAAACAACCGTCTCTTTATCATCATCGCCCTGGGCCTGGTGGGTCTGTTGGTGTTGGGCCTTATTGGGATAGGCTCCGTGGTGGCCCTGCGCCGCTTGCGCAGCGCCCAGGAAGTGGCCCTGGCCACGCCAACCCCAACCGAAGTAGCAGTCCTTCAGCCATCACCCACCGCAACCTTCACGCCCCTCCCACCCACGCCGACCAGCACCACTGTGCCCACGCCGACCAACACCCCGGTCCTGGCCCCCGGCAACGGAGGAGAGGAGGGAGCCACGCCGGCCGCATCGCCCACCAGAACGCCGGTGCCTCTGGCCACCCCCGTCAGTGGCGGGGAGGTGCCGGATACCGGCATCGGCGGTTTTGGCGCGGCCCTGATCGGGACCGGTCTGGCGGGCCTATTTTTCGTTGCGCGTCGCTTGCGACGGTCCGGCTAGCGGTGGATTAGGGATGTCTATGGACTAACCTCGTACCCGGTCAGGGCACGGCGCGCCGTGCCCCTACGTCCCCCAAGGCGCGAAGAGGCAAAAGCTTCCTTTGTTGCTTCGGGCCTTGGTGTCTTTCCACCCGATAGACTTCTACCTTCTGGGCCTGTATGGTATAATGGATTGCATCGTTGTTATTCCCTGGTCGCGCTAGAGGTATGCACATAGATGGTCTATGCCCATCAGCCCCCCCTCTCCCGCAAGGAAGACTTGGCCTACATCGCCGATTGCGTCAAGGACAACCGGTGTTGTTCCATTGTTGGCGCCAGCAACATCGGCAAGTCGAGTCTGCTGCGGGACCTGACCCGCCCTGAAATCGTCGAGAGGTTCTTCGAGAATACCGGCCGCACCCTGTGCTTTGTCTATATCGACTTCAATCTGATGCTGCAGATGATCGAGCAGGGTTTCTATGAGTTGGTTTTGCGCACAATTCTGACGGAACTGCGCAAGCTGAAGGTAGAGCCGGACCTGATCGAACAGGTGGACGCCAGTTACCGCCAGGTCGTCGAGCCGGCCCATCCGTTTCAGGTGGCGCTGGGTTTCAATGAAGGCATCACCACCTTGTGCGAGGGCGGGGCCTGGGGGCAGCGATTGGTGCTCCTCTTCGACGAACTGGACGAGGTTTTTCAGGGCATCGACGAGCGAGTCTTTTTGAACCTGCGCGCCCTGCGCGACCGCTATCCCGACAAGTTGCTGTACGTAACGGCTACCGTGCAACCCCTGCGTGATAGCCTGCGGGGCCACGAGAGCTCCGAATTTGCCGAGTTGTTCGCCCATAACACCCGCCACCTGGGGATGCTAAACCACGACGACATCTTGCAGGCCATTGACACCTACGGTCAAATAGAGAACGTCTCTTTCACCCCCGAGGATGCCGCTTTTGTCAGGCAGCAGGCCGGCGGCCATCCCGGCCTGTTGAAGGTGGTTTGCCGCATCCTGGCCGGCCAGGCCGCGCCCGATGGCCGGAGCTTGCTGGCAGACCATCGCCGCCTGCGAGAGCAACTGGCCGATGACCCCAACGTCCGCAGCGAGAGCGCCAAGCTGTGGAACAACGTTGCGCCCGATTTCCAGGAGGCGTTGATGGAGTTTCTGGCTAAAGGCAAGCTGGACCCGGTTGCCAGGCGCAATCTGCGCCGGCTGGGGTTGTTGGTCGACAATGAGGCCGGGCAGCCGCAACTGTTCGGCAGGCTATTTGAAAATTTCGTCCGCCGGCAGCGCCTGATCCAGGAGGAACCCCAACAAGGGGTCATCATCGACATCGAAGCAGGCACGGTTTACGTGGACGGCGAGCCCACCGAGACGCTGACCAGCCTGGAGTATCGCTTGCTGTTGCTGCTGTACGGCCATATGGATAAAATCTGCGACAAGTACCGCATCGTCGAAGCGGTCTGGGGCGAGGATTACCTCGAAGAGGTAGACGACGCGCGCATCGAAAAATTGGTCAGCCGGCTGCGGCAAAAAGTAGAACCCAACCCCGGCGAGCCGCGCTACCTGCAAACGATACGCGGGCGAGGCTATCGCCTGTCATCCAGCCCCGTCACGAAATAGTTTCGTCCGCTGAATTGAAACTGATTGTTACGTGTTATGTGTTACGTGTCAGGTGTCAGGTGCCACGTGCCAAGTGTCA
>JBHHXL010000057.1:0-16844 GCA_046757065.1 Anaerolineae bacterium | reverse complement strand
TCCGCCACCGGCAGCCGCTCCAGGGTTTCCGGGTCGTACATGCCGGTGATCAGGGTGTAAACGCCCGGCGGCAGGTCCTCCGGCAGGGGCACGTCCATCCGGTCGGGGATGATCTGGCCCGGCTGCCAGGCGCTGGTCGGCAGATAACCGTGCAGCGGCTGGCTGTCCCAGCCGGCCACGCGCCGCCCGTCCGCGTCCAAGACCTGCACGAAAACGGTGTAATCGACCGGCGGCGTGGCCTGAGCCTGCCAGAAGAGCGTCACCGGCAGCGATTGGCCCGGATGCGGCGAGCCCGTGTCCAGGCGATAACCCCGCCACAGGAGGTCCCGGCCCAAACGGGCGGACCGCTCGTTGGGGGGAGCCACCCCCTCCGGCCAGCGCCGCCCAAAGTAAATGACGTGGTGGTTGTCCCAGACGCGCCGGGCCAGGTAGTTCTCCTCCAACCAGGCTTCGTATTCCGCCAGCCACGGCAGGCGCAGGCTCCACGAGGCGACCGCCGGCACGTCGTAGGCTTCGGAGAGGGCGATCAGGTTCTCCGAGGTCTGCCGGCCGGCGTTGATGGCCACCTGGGCAACGTCGCCCAGCGGCGGCGGCGTTTGCCGCTCCGCCAGGAAGACCAGCATCAGGTTATCGCTGATCAAGAAATCGGTCGGGCGGGTGATCTCCTGCAAAAAAGCGATGGCCTCGGCCTCGCGCCCGCCCGTGGCCAGGCGGCGATTAGCGTTGTTGGCGGCCACAATGCCCGGCAGAGCGCCGAGGTAGCCGGCGATCAGGGCCAGGCCCAACGCCGTCAGGATGCGGTCGCCGCCGGGGGCCGCCCGCCAGGCTCCAACCCCTGTCACGCTCCAGACCAGCCCCAGCCCGGCCAGAATCGCCAGCGGCGGCAGCAAGGTCAACAAATGGTGGGGGAAGAGCGGGGTGTGCAGGAACAGGGTGATCACCGTCAAGCCCAACCAGACGGCCAGCCAGGTCGCCTCGGCGGGGCGGCGCTTGAGCAGCCAGGCCAGGCCCAGCCCGCCCAGGGCCGCCAGGGCGTGGTTGCTCCAGACGAATTCGCCTATCTTAGCCAGATTTTGACCGATGTCAAAGGTATGGGCGGCGCGCAACTCCAGCCGGAAGGTAACCAGGGCATCGAACAGGCCGGGGGCATCCCAAATGACAAAAGCCAGGGCCAGGGGCAGGATCAGGCCGAGCGCAAACCAGGCTCCGTCGTTCAGTACAGGCCGGAGGGCTGGTCGCAGGTTTGAAAGCCGAACGGGCCAGCCCAACCGCCGCCGGAGGATCAGCCAGGCCACCAGCAACGGGAGCAGGGGGTGCAGGGCCTTGATCAAATAGCTCAGGGCCAGCACAAAACCCGACCCGGCCAGCCACAGCGAGCCGTATCTTGCCCCGCGCCGGTAGCGATCGGCCATCAGGACTGCCAGGAGGGCCACGCTCACCGCCTGGATGTCGCCCAGGGCGCTGCGCGAATAGGCGAAAAAGGCGGGGGTGATCGACAGCAGGGTCATTCCGGCCAGGGCGGCCGGCCATCCGGCCAGGGGTCGGCTCAACCCGGCCAGGAAGGGCAGGGCCAGCAGGCCGAAGATGATCGTCACCCAGCGGCCGGTCGCGGCGGAAATTCCCACCAGACGGAAACCGGCGGCGATGGCGCTCAGGAAAAGAGGGCCCTGCACCGCCCGCGTTTCGCTGTACAGGGGGTGGCCCTGCGCCACGTGCTTGGCCCACATCAGGTACGTGCCTTCGTCGTGGAAGGGGCCAATGGCGTTCAGGTTGGCCACCCGCCACCAGGCCGCCAGGCCCAACACGATCGCCGTGCCCAGCCAGGGAAGCCCGCGCCAGAGCCGTATTCTTTCAAGCGAGTATACACCGTCCGCATTTCGCATACAAAGTAACTGTCCGTAAATTACTTCCCGTCTTTTCTCGAGAAACACCCTGCAAAAATGACAAGTTATTTCTAGACAACCACAAATCATCTTAACCAGAAAAACGGGGCCACGGTCAGCACCGCGCCCCGTCTCCTTCCCGGCAAACATCGGGTTATTGTAGCCAGCTTGGGCCAGGACGCAAATCTCGACGTTTCTGCCCGGCGGCCAGTTTTCGGCAGGGGACAGGTGTGGAATATGCTGGAATTTTGCTCCATTCCGGGCTTCGTGTTAAAATTCCGAACCTTTGCATCAGATCAGGCATTTCTCCAATGGCGTCGACATCCTGGGTTGATGCGTAGATTAAGGCTGTAATGTCCTTAACCAGACGAGCGACGCTGGTAAATCTTATCCTCATCCTGGTTTTGCTCCTCGCCCTGGCCCGTTATCTTGCTGTCGGTTGGAACCGCATCCTGGCAAATTCGAACTCGTCCGATGGCGATCAGGCTGCCTACTTGCAGTTGGGCCTCGACTTGCGCGAACAGGGCACGCTCACCGACGGTAAGCGCAACCCGCTTTACCCGGCCTTGCTGTCCCTCTTCGCGGAGCGAACGTGGTCTTATTTTACCTGGGCCAAAATCGTAAACCTGGCCGCCGGGTTGGTCACCCTGGGGGCTGTCTACGCGGCCGGGCGGCGCCTCTTCAACCGGGCCACGGCGGTGCTGGCGGTTTTCCTGCTCAGCATCAACATGGAATTCATTTTGCACAATACTTTTGCCCTGGCCGAGGCTCTGCTCATCTTATGCGTCTTCCTGGCCTGGTTTGCCATGGTCCGGGCCCTGCAAAACCCGGATCGAGCCCGCGCCTGGCTGATCGCCGGGGGGTTGGCCGGCCTGGCCTTCCTGGCCAAAGGCACCGCGCCGCTGATTGCCGCCGGCTTTGGGGTGAGCGCGACGTTGCTGCACGGCCCGCGCCTCTGGCGAGGGCGCTCGATCTGGGGCTTTGCCCTGGGCTTTGTGCTCGTCTCCTCCCCCTTGTGGCTTTACAACTGGGTGTCGTTCGGCTCGCCGGTTTACAACTCGGCCGTCAACAACGTCATGTGGATGGACAGCGCCGAGGAGAAGTACATCGCCGACGAATCGGAGTTGCCCACCCTGGCGACCTACCTGCAAACCAGCTCCCTGGCCCAGGTCTGGCAGCGTCTCGGCGGCGGCTTGCTCGATATGCGCTTCTTTTTCGCCAAGCTGCTGTGGCCGGCGCGCAGCTTGACTCTGGACCGCTTCCTGCTGGCCGGCGGCCTGGATGTGCTGCTGGCCGTTGCGGCCGTGGGCCTGGCCCTGTCCTGGCGCTTTCTGGCCCCGGTCGCCCGCCGCAACCGCGAGAGCCTGCTGTTGACCGCCACCCTGGTTGGCATTTTTTACGTCGTGTTTGGCTGGTATCTGGCTATCGCCCCTTTCCCCATCCGCTTTTTGCTGGTATTGCTGCCGGCTTTGCTCTTGCTGCTGTCGGCGGCCCTGGCTGGCCTGGCCGCATGGGTGTGGGCCAGCCCCCGCCTTCCCCGCTGGGGCAAACTGGCGGGGGGAGTCCTGGCCCTGGTTCTGGCGCTCTGGATCGGGCAGTGGTTTGTGATCAGCGGGGCGCTCAATGCCCGTGGGGCCTGGCGGAACCCGTTCCTGGCCGACGCTGCCTTCAACGATTTCAACGAGCAGTCGCTGCGCTGGGTTCAGGCCGGCCACACCGCCCCGGAACGGGTGGCCGTGCTGTGGGGGCCGAGCCACAATCTGCCCATCTGGCAATATACGGATCACCTTGAGTTTTTGCGCACCCCCCTGTCAACAGCGACGTTGGCCCAACTAGAGGCTTTTATGGAGGCCAACGACATCGCCTACGTCATTGCCGACGACGATATGGCCCGGCGGCGGCCCGGCCTGGCGGCGGAGATGGGCCTTTCGCGGCGGGAGGGCGAGCTGCTGGAGGTGGGGGACTTCCCGCAGGATTGGGCCCTCGGTTTTACCGGGCCGGGCGCGCCCTGCCGCTGGTGTGTTTTTCGCCGCCTGTCCGCCGGCCCGCCCATTGCCCCAGTTAGCTTTGTGCTGGGCGACGCCATCGAGCTGGTCGGCTACGAGTTAGACGCCGGGCGGTTCTATCCGGCCGGCCAGGTGGTAGTCACCCTCTACTGGCGATCCGTGCGCCCGGTCTCAACGGACTACACCGTCTTTACCCAATTGCTTGGCCCAGATTTTCAACTGCACGGCCAGATGGACCGCCAGCCGCTGTCAGGCCACTGGCCGACCCATCGCTGGCGGCCCGGCCAGCACTTCGCCGACAAGTTCATCATCGATGTGGACGAATCCGCGCCCGCCGGTGATTATGTTCTGCTGGTTGGCCTTTACGACCTCAACACGGGCCAGCGCTTGCCCGTTGTGAGCGACGGCGCGCAATTGCCCGATGACGCCATTCCACTGGCCTCGCTGACTCTGGAGGACCGGCTCTCGCAGTTGAACCCACCCGCCGCGCCATGAAGCGCAACCCCCGCCCCCTGATGTTGATCACACGGGTCTTGCCCTTCATTTTGACCCTGGTCATTTTGATCTTGCTCCTGACTCAAATCTCGGTCAGGGATGTGGTCGGCTTGCTGGCGAACCTGTCCCTGGGCTGGGTGGCGCTTGGATTTGCCTGCTACCTCATCACCAACATCTGCCGCGCCCTCCGTCTGCGGGTCCTGCTGCCGGAGCGAACCTTCCGCTTTCGGAGCCTGCTGGCCATCGTCCTGGCCCAGAGCATGTTTAACAACACCCTGCCCGCCCGCACGGGCGAGCTATCGTTTGTGTACCTCCTCAACCGGCACGAGCGGGTTCCGTTCGATCAGGCGACCGTGGCCCTCATCGTGGCCCGCCTGTCCGATTACCTGGCCGTGGCCGCCCTCTTCATCGCCGCCGCCCTGATCGCGCTGCCCACCCTGCCCGGATACGCGGTTACGGTGATCTGGGCCGTGCTGGCGGTGATGCTCCTGACTGTGGCCCTCCTTCTGGCCGCCGTCTGGTTGGGCAAGCGCAGCCTGTCGCTGGCGGGGCGCGTCCTGGGCCGGAGGCAGATTTCGCGGTGGCGGCCGGTTGCCTTCGGCCTGGAAAAGATGGAACAGGTCATCCGCGCCTTCGAGGCCGTTCACTCCTTGCGGCTGCATCTGAAGGTCTTTCTGTGGTCGCTGGTCATCTGGTTCGGCACTTTCGCCTGGTTTTACGCCTTTTTGAGGAGCATTGACCTCCAGCCAACGCCCACCAAGCTGGTGGTTGGTTCCACTTTCGCCGTGTTGTCGAAGGCCGTGCCCTTCATTTCGGTCGGCGGATTGGGGGCGCACGAGGCGGGCTGGACCGTCGGTTTCACCCTGGTCGGTTTTGAACCGACCCTGGCCATCGCCAGCGGCTTCGCCGTGAACATCCTGACCCTGCTGGCTTCGCTGGTCTTCGGTCCCTGGGGATTGTGGCTCCTGCGCTCGAGGGGGCGGGCCGAGGCAGGGGACGGGACGGAGGCGGAGATCAAGCTGGAGGCCGAAGGGTCCGAGGCCCAACCCAACGTTTGGCTGCAATCCTGAACGATGCTAAGATTTCTGGCCAAAGTTGGAGCCATCTTGCTGATCACCCTGGCCCTGCTCGAAGGGGCGGCCCAGGCCGTGTGGTGGCGGCGCGATTGCCGGACCCTGGCCGGGCGGGAGTTGTGTTTGCTGCCCCGCCCCATCCTGAGCGAGGATCAGGTCGAGCGGCTGGAAAAACTGGAGACAGACCCGGACCTCTACCACCAATTTGATCCGGTCCTCGGCTGGAGCATCAGGCCCAACCGCCGCGTCATTGACGACGGTGTTCTCTACCAATCGAACGAGATCGGGCTGCGCGCCCAGCGCAACTATGCCCTCACGCCCCCGCCCGGCGTCACGCGCCTGGCGGTTTTTGGCCCTTCGTTCGCGCACGGCAGCGAGGTCTCCAACCAGGCCAGTTGGCCCTATCTGCTGGAACAGAGCCAGCCCAACCTGGAGGTGATGAACTGGGCCGTGGCCGGCTACGGCACCGACCAGGCGTTTTTGCGCTACCAGACCCAGGGAGCGGCTTACGCCCCGCACATCGTCATCATCGCCTACGAAGAGGAGAACCTGCGCCGCAATGTCAATCGCTTCCGCCCCTTTTACAATACCGGAACCGGTACGCCCCTGACCAAGCCGGTCTTCATCCTCAGCGATGATGGCCTGGAGCTGCTCGACAACCCGTTTCTATCCCTGCCCGCTTTGCGCGACACGGCCCTCAACGCCCCGGAGCGTTTTCTGGACCGGGTTTGCCCTCACGATTTTTACTGTGTCCGGGAACGCCACCGGACCTCCCAGCTCGATGGTTTCAAAAGCTACCGGTTCCTGCGCAGCCTGGCCTTTGCCTTGAAGCACGGCGACGACCTGCCCACCTACGCCACGCATCTGCTGGAAGCCTACCAGGATCGGGCCCAAACCGAAACCACCCTGCGCCTGATCTACCGCTTCGTCGAGACGGTCCGCCAAAACGGCTCGCTGCCCGTGGTCGTGACCTTCCCCCGGCGGGGCACGGTGGAGGGCTACCTCCGGGACGACACGCCCATCTACTACGAAGGGGTCGTTCAGCTTCAGGCGGACGGCGTCCACGCCCTGGACCTGACCTCGTTTTTTGCCGAGGCCGCCGGGCCGGAGGGCGATTTGTCCCGTTTCTTTGCGCCGGGGGGCCACTATAGCCAGGCCGGCAACCGCCTGGTCAGCCAGGCCCTGCTGGGCTATCTGTGCCAGGCGGGCTTGCTGGGTCCGTGCGCCGGCCCGTAGCCTCTCCGTGTTGGTCGTGATTGGTAGCCAGGCATTGTATTGAGGGCTTCAGCCCTTGCCGGTCTCACAGGGCTAAAGCCCTTAATACGGTTTCCTCCGAAAATAGTTGGCCGAGCGTTGGACTGAGCTCACGTCGAAGTCTTGTTGAAGCCAAACGCCCCTTCGACAAGCTCAGGGGTCGGGCTTCAAGCTCAGGGGTCGGACTTTGTGAGATTTTCACGCTTCGCGTCGTTGCTGTCCCGTTGGGATTGTCGAATTCCTCGAAAATTCATTGGAACCTGGTCGGGAGGGGGATCTCCACGTGGTCTCGACCCGCCTCGTCCGAGAAGCGTATGCCGGAGATGGGGTCGTACAGCCCGACGTGCAGCGTGTACGCTCCCGGCGGGCGGGCCGGGTTGACCGGAACCCGGACGGTTTCCTTGACAAACTCGCCGCCGGCCCAGAGGTGGGTGGGATAGGTTCCGTCCAGGGGGGCGGAGTCGACCTGGCCCCACAGCCGGCCATCCGGCCCGACCAGATGCACGAAGCGGGTAAATTCGGTCGGCGGGTCGGCCAGGGCCTGCCAGACCAGGGAGACCTGCACGGCCTGGCCGGTTTCGCCGGGGACGGGTTGCGGCGGATCGTAGCCCAGCAGGCGCAACTGGCCGGCGTACGTCGCCGGCAGCCGTTGGCGGCTGACCGGCTGCCAGCGGCGGCGGGGTGTGGGACCGCCCTGCGGCATCCCGGCCAGATGCTGGAAGCGGGCCAGTTCGACCAGGGTCCGGCCGGCGGGCAGGGGCGTGGCGAAATCGGACTCCACCCGCCCGGGCCGCAGGCGCGTGCCCACCTCCCAGGGGTCGGTCCCGGTCGAGACGCCCAGGGCCAGCCGGTAGCCGTCCATTTCGCGAGTGTGCCAGGCGTTGGCCGTGTGGAAGGTCACGGTCACGACCTCGTCGGTGAACCAGCGCGTCGAAGGCCGCCAGACCAGCGTGGCCGGCAGGTCGGTGGTCGCCCCCTGGGGTGCGCCGGCGGCGTCGAGCAGGTAGAGGGTCGGGAACAACTCTCGCTCCAGGGGGGGCAGGGCCAGCCAGTAGGTCGTTACCCCCACCTCCTCCTCGCGGTTGAAGTGCAAATCGAAGCCGAGCAGTTGCAGGACGGGGCAGGGTTCGGTGTCCGGGGCGGGGACTTTCGGGTTGCCGCAGGCCGGGTCCTCGAACTCCACCCGCAGGGGATAGTCGGGCGGCTTGCCGGCGACGGTGAAGCTGTAGAAGTCGGGCGGCAGGCCGCCGTCGGATGGACCGGGGCGCAGGAGCAGGTAGCCGTCCACCGCCCGCAGGGGCCGGTATTGCGCCAGGAGGGTATCGCGGATGTGCTGCTGGATTTGGTTCTCGTTGGGCAGGGCGGTCACGTCCAGCCACAGCCAGTCGGGCGGGGGGGCGGCCAGCTCAAGCTGCTCGAAGGACTGGTACAGGTAGCGCCGCCCGCTGACGTGCGGGTTGAGCGTCAGCGGGGCGAAGACCGCATCATCATCTTGAAAGGCTACCTGGGCCATCTGCGCCCCCTGGCGGTGATGGGGGGTCGTCCGGGCCCATTGGAAAGGCCGGGCCAGCGGAGAATAGCCCCGGAAGTAATGGTAGGTCAGGCTGGCAGACAACAGAAGACAGACCACAGACAACAGAATGGCGGTGCGAGAGATAGCCACGTTCAACGTTTCCCCCAATCCTTCCAGCCAGCGGACCAGCCGCTCGAGGCCGGAGACCGTGGCCAGAAAGACGAAGGGGGCGATGGGCGCGGCGTAATGAAATGCCTCCAGCCGCCAGGTGAAGGGGTCGTCGCTGAGGAGGTTGACGGCGAAGGAGGGCAGGGCCGGCAGCCAGACCAGGGGGGCCAGCAGGGAAATGAAGGCGGTCGGCCACAGCAGCCCGCCCAGGTAGCCGGGCAGGTCGGCCCGGTTCCAGACGTGGTCCCAGACCGGGCCGGGCCGGGTCAAGATCGCGGCGGCGATGGCCGGGGGCGAATCGCCCAGCCAGGCGTAGCGCACCAGTTGCACGTTGGCCCCCAGCGGGCTGAAGCGGGGTTGGACGACGAACACAGCCAGCCAGAACCATGCCGATCCGGCCAGGAAGATCAGCCCTCCGGCCCGCCAGCGGCGTTGGGCCAGGATGGCATACAAGCCCAGCATCGCCACCACCAGGCTCATATCCTCTTTACAGGCCATTGCCAGCAGCGCAAAAGCGGCGAAGCCGGGCCAGCGCCGCCGCTCCAGAAAGTAGACGGCGAACAGCAAAAAGGTCGGGGCCAGGGTGACGGCGTGGAAATCGTACATCACCGCCGATTCCAGGGCCGGCAGCAGCAGGTAGGCCGCGCCGATCAGGAAGGCGGCCCAGTCGCCCAGGCGGGCGCGGGCGATCAAGTAGAGCGGCCAGGCCCCCAGAGCGACGACGACGGCCTGCGTCGCCAGCAACAGCGGCGGCCCGCCCAGCCCCAACCAGTAGAAGGGCACGAACAGGAGCAGAACTGGCTCGACGTGGAGGGCCAGGCGGTTGGTGACCGGGGCCATATTGCTGAACTCCAGGAACCGCCCTCGGGCCGTGTTCCACAGGGCCTGATCGACGTTGCCTAGATCGAAGCCGTTGGTTTGGAAGGCGGCGTGGCGTTCCAGGGCCAGCCAGCCGAAGGTCAGGGCGAAGAGGGCGATGACCAGAGCCAGGGCCCAACCGGGCCAGGAAATCCTCATTGCACCACCACCTCGCCCAGCAAGACCGCATTCTCGCCGGAGCGATCGTTCTGCACCGGCAGGCGCTCTAAGGTTTCCAGTTGGTAGAGGCCGGCCCACAGTTGGTAAACGCCGGGGGCCAGATCGGGGGGCGGGGTCAGGTAGCTGGTTTCGCGGATGGTCTCGCCCACGGCCCAAAGCGTGGTGGGGTAGATGCTGCCCAACGGGCGGTGGTCGGCCTGGGCCACCGTTTCGGGCCGGCAGGTTTCGGCCTGGGTTGGACTTGCCTGGGCGCTTGCCCGGCAGTCCGTCCGCAGGTGAACGAAGACGGTGTAATCGACCGGCAGCGGCGACCGGGCCTGCCAGTACAGCGTCAGGCGGGCGGCCTGGCCGGGCGTGAGGCGCTCCGGTTCGAGGGTGAAACCCAGCAATGCCACCTGACCCGACTGCCTGTCCCCGAAACCGGCGCTGGCGGGCCGGGCGGGCGCTTCGGCCACGGGCCTCGGATCGGGCCGCGAGCGGAGGACGATGACGCCGTTGTCCTCGCGTATGAACTCGGTTTGGGCCAGCAGGTTTTGCCGGAAGAACGGCTCGTAATATTCCACCAGCAGCCCCCACCGCTCCAGCACCAGCCAGACGCGCCCCCCGGCCAGCGCCCGCTGCAATTCATCGAGGGAATCGATCCACGGCGAACCGAGCCAGCGTTCCACCGGGCCCGCTGCCCCCGGCAAGATGCGGTAATCGTAGCGGCCCCCGGCCTGGACGGCGTAGTAATCGTTTCGATCCAGGTAGAAGGCGGCAGCGGCGGGCGTGCCGGTCAGCACGGCGTCGCCTTCCCGCCACTGCTCGCGGACGTAGCCGAAGGCGGCGTCGTAATCCTCGCCGGTGTCGGCCAGCAAGTCTGCCGTGGCGGGATAGGCCGGGGCCAGGAGCACGATCAGGGCCAGGAGGGCTGCCAGAGATTGGAGATTGGGGATTAGGGATTGGGGATTAGGAATGGGGGATCGGGATTTCGCGGATGTTTTGGTTTCGATGAGCGTGAGCAGGAGTTGGAGGCCCTGCCCGGCCAGCAGGAATAGGACCGGCATCAGCATAAAGAGGTATTTTTCGTCGCGGCGGTCGGGCGGGGCGATGAGCAGGGCTTCCGCCGTGGTCAGCAGCAGGAGTAAAGCCAGGGCCAGGGTCGCCAGCAGATCGAAGGGGGGAGGGGCTTCGGCGCTCCGATGAATCCGGCGCAGCCTGACCAGCAGCCAGCCCAGGGCCAGCAGGGCCAGGCCGGTCGGCAGCACGGCCTCCGGCCCGGTGAAAAACGCGGCAATCGACCCCCAGGCGGCGCTCAGGTCCAGCCGAAAATCGCTGTAGATGGCGATGGTCTGGGCCACGCCCTCCAGGGCGTTGCCCGCCGCCAGGGGCTCGATGCCCTTGGGCTGGCCGGCGCGTTTGACCAGGATGCCGGCCAGGATGACGAAGCCCAGGGCCAGGCCCTCCCCGATCGCGCTTTTGCGCCGGAACCAGGGCCGTCCGCCCTGCATCCAGGCGGCGGCCAACAAGGCCACGACCAGCGCCGGGGCCAGGAGCAGGGATACAAACTGCGTCAGCAGCGCCGCCAGGTACAGGCCCAGCGCAGACCAGCGCCGGCGGGGTTTCTCTTTCAGGGCCCCCTCGACTGCCAGGAAGATTAGCAGCAAGACCAGAAACTGGAGCAAGGCGTACATCCGCGCCCGCCCCCCCCACAGGACCGCCGCCGGGGCCACCGCCAGGGCCAGCGCCGCCGTCAGGCCGGCCAGCGGGGAGAACCAGCGCCGCCCGACGTAAAAGGCCAGGCCAATCGTCCCCAAACCAAAGACCAGGCTGACCAGGCGCACCACCGTGCGCGAATAGCCGAAAAGCCAGGCGGCCAGCGCCCCGGCATAGGAGAAGAGCAGGCCGTGCTCGTAGAACAAACCGGACGGCAAAACCGGTACGCCCTTCTGCAAAATGGCCCGGACGGCCAGCAAGGTCACAAATTCGTCCGGGTAAGGCTGCACCGTGGCGATAAAACGCCAGCGCAGCCAGGCCCCGCCCACCACGGCCAGAATCACCCCGGCGAAGGCCGGCATATGCGGTTTCGCTGTTCTGAAACGGTCTGCCATAACAAACGGGGCATCGGTGGTCACCGAGCCCCGTCTCCTTCCCGCCAGCATCTTACAAAGCCCGCCCTATTGTAATCAAGCTGACCGACAAGGCAAATTCGCCCCAGCGCCCGGCGATTTTGCGATTCGGGCAGGCCAGAGTATGATTATCCAAATTGCGTTAAAATCGAGCTATATTCAACCTGTGAGGAGGCATCATTATGGGGGATCGTTCTGCCCAGACCTGGGTCACTGCAACTGTTTTGGGGTTGTTGTCGGCAGCGGTAATCTGGGGGGTATGGGCCTTGGGCGGTGGTCCTCTGGCCAGCCTCCCATCCCGGACGATGCGCATCCTGTTCGCCAGCCAGCGCGGTCTCGCTGGGGATTGGGACCTGCTGATCACCGACCTTGACGGGACGGAGGTTGTCAACCTGACCAACCATCCGGCGATTGACCGTTTTGGGTCCTGGTCGTCGGCCACGCAAACCCTGGCCTTCGCCAGCGACCGGGAAGATCAAGACCCGGAAGTTTTCCTGATGTCGCTTGACGGAAGCGGTTTGCGCAATCTCAGCCAGGGCAAGGACGCTATAGATTTTTTACCGGCCATCTCACCCGATGGTCGCTATGTGGCCTACGCTTCGGTGCGGGCTAACGAGATGAACGTCATCCTGGCCGACATCGATCAGGGAACGCAGGCCGTCGTCGAAACGATCAACGCCGATCAGACCATAGAGTTTGTCTGGTCGCCGCGGAGCGATGCGTTTGTTTATACCAGCCTGTTGCCCACCGGGCAGGCCATCGTTATGGTTGAAGTCGCCACGAACCAACCGGCAGAGTTGACGAGCAGTTTCAATTCGTCAACTCTCTCCCCAAGCTGGTCCCCTGACGGCCAGCAACTGGTCTTTGCCAGCGACCGCGACGGAAACCTGGACCTGTACTCGATCGGGCGTGATGGCACCGGCCTGGTCAATTTAACGAACACACCGGCCATCAACGAGGGCTTTCCCGAATGGTCCCCCGATGGCGCGCACATCGCTTTCCTGACCGACGAGCCGGGGACGCTTGACATTTTTACGATGAAGGTGGACGGCAGCGAGCGGGTGAACCTGACCAACAGTGAAGCGCCGGAGGCCCAGTTTGCCTGGTCGCCGGATAGCTCCAAACTTCTGTACCATACTCTGGAAGCCGGCGATGTAGAGATATTTGTGGTCGATGCCGATGGCAATAATGTGATGAATGTCACCCAATTCCCGGGGCGAGACCTGGACGCGATTTGGGTGCCGTAAGCGTTAGAGATTGGGGATTGGGGATTGGGGATTGGGGATTGTAGCAAAGTGCCCCAATCGGCGAAGTTCCTCCACGACGGGCAGAGGAAAATTCTCGTTTCCATAAAACCGGGTCATTGTTTAGGCTTCTTCGTTCTCTCGAATTTGCTCCTCGATTTCATCCGGATGGGAGCGAGCATAAGCCCAGGCATTCGCCAAATCTTCGGCACGCAACGTAGGGTAGGAGCGCAATAACTCTGCTTCGCTAACTCCCAAACGCCTGGCCTGAACCAAAATCCAGACCGGTATTCGGGTACGAACGATGCACGGCTCTCCCCCACAAATGTCAGGGTTACTTTCAATGCTTGGGAAAGCGTCTCCTAAATCACGCGCCACCTATTGAAGCACCTGTGCCTTTTCCGCCCGTGTCATCGAAGACAACAATTTTTCTGCCTCTTGCAGTGCGTCCACTTACAACTAACCCCCAGGCTAAGGGGGCAAAGGATGCTAAAGCACCCTTAACTGCCAGATTTTTAGCCCGAAAGGGCTTGGCTCTCTCAGCACGGGTCCTTTAGGCCCGTGCGATCCAACAGCACCTTATTACCGATTTAATTTTTTAACCTCAATCAGTCGCTTATCTAGTACTCGGTGCGAAACCCCGTAGGTGGGGCACGCTTCGCGCATGCCCTACCGCCGGGCATTGGGAATACGCACTTCTTCGTGATAAGACCGGTCCGTGTTGATCGCCCAAACGTCGTGTTCTTCGCCCAGGATGTTGCGGACCGCTAACATCGCCGTCAGCATCGAGTGATCCTGGTTGTTGTACATGTGCAGCCCGTTGCGCCCGGCGGTCTGCAAGTTGGGGACGCTTTCAAGATAGCGTTTGATCGTGTCCAGATACGCCCTGTACTCCCCCGTGTAAACGGGATAGGCTTTGGGCTGGCGAAAGACGACGCCGTCGTCCACGTCGTTTTCTCTCAGCAAGCCGATCTGAACCATCTCCCGTTTGCCCAATTCCACCAACTCGGCGTCGGGCAGGTTCCACAACTCGTCCCCCTCATCGCAGAAATATTCCAACCCCAGGCAGGAGGTATGGCCGTTGGGCACCATCGCCGGGCTCCAATTCTTGAAGTTCTGCACCCGGCCCACCTTGACATCGGGGCTGTGGATGTAAATCCAGTTGTCTGGAAACAAACCGGCCCGGCGGATGATGAGGGCCACCGTCAGAAAATCACGGTAGGTCAAGCGCCGGGCAGCGGTAAGCAACGCTGGCGGGGGGGAGGGCGCGATCTTTTGGACCAGCTCGGTCAGGGGCATACTGGAGATGACGTGCCCGGCCTCAACGACGAGTCGCTCCCCGTCCGGCCCAATGGCGGTTACGGACTGAAGGCGCTGGTCGTTGCAGGTCAGGCGGACCACGTCGTGGTTGACCAGAACCTGATGGCCCTGGGCTTCAACCAAACGCTGCACCTTTTCCCACAACATGCCGGGGCCGCGCCGGGGGTAGAGAAATTCGTCGATGAGCGTTTTTACCGTCTGGTTGCGGGGGCGCAAGAGGGCGTTGCGCACGGCTACCGGCAGCGATAGCCCCATAATGCGTTGCGCCGCCCACTCGGCCTTGATCTCGCGGCAGGGGATGCCCCACACCTTTTCGGTGTAGGTTTTGAAAAACATCTGGTAAAGCCGCCGGCCAAACCGGTTGGAGACCCATTGCTCGAAGTTCTCCTCTTCGCGGTAGGGAAACAGTTGCGACAGGAGATAGCTGCCCACGACGTGGGCGCTCTCCAGCAGCCCCAACTTGAGCAGGGCGTCGAAGAGGCGAATGGGATAGTGAAAGAATTTGCGGTTGTAGTAGATGCGGGACAGCCGCGGGCGGCGCAGGAAATCACCGCCCATCACTTCGTCCCACAGTTGCTGCACTTCTTCAACCTTGGTGTAAAACCGGTGTCCCCCGATGTCGATGTGGTAGCCCCGGTACTGTTCGGTGCGGGCGATCCCCCCAACAATTGGTCCTTTTTCGAGGACGATGGACCGCAGACCGGCTTTGCTCAGTTGGTAAGCTGCGGTCAGGCCGGTCGGCCCGGCTCCGATAACGACGACATCGGTTTTCAATACGCGTTCGGTTTTCGGCATATCAATAAATATCAACCTCGTGTCCGCTAATTTGGGGCTTCATTCCAACGCTTGCCGTTCGGCGGCCACCCGTTGCAGCGCTTCCTCGACCTGGCGGATTTTGCCCGGTGCATCCATTCCCTCCGGCGCGGTGCGCTGGGCCTCATCGAGGGCGGCCTGGGCCGCCGCGAGTTGGCCCAGGGCCGCGTGCAGTTGGGCCAGGTTCAGGCGGTATAAAAATTGATCGCCGGGCTGGTTTTCCACAGCGAGTAGCATTTCCAGGCTGGCCAGCGTGTTCTCGGCCAGCCTGGGCCGGGCGCGGCTTTCGATCAGCAGGTTGCTGCCCAGGCGGGTCGCCTGAGCGCCGGGGGTCGAGGGCGGCGCGCTCAAATCTGGCGGCGGCCAATCCCCGTGCCACAGCACCAGCCAGACCCCTCCCGGCCCGAAGGCGATTTGGGGATGGCTTTCGATGTTTTGCAGGGTGGCAAACTGGTCGATCTCCAGGTTGACGGCCGGCCTGGCCGCCAAGCCCTGTTTCAATTGCGCCTCTTCCAGCCGGAACACCAGCTCCCGGAAGCATTCGTCGCGATGGGCGGCCCGGGTCTGCCCCCAGCGCCCGTAGGCTTCGCAGATGACCCGGTCCTCGGGGGCGGCGGTGGCGGCCAGGTAGCGGGCCGTCTCCTGCCAGCGGTTATCGACGATGTCCTGGAACGTCTGCCATCGCCCCCAACCGAAAAAGGCAAGCAGGACCAGCACCGTGCCCGCAATCCAAACCCGGCGAAGCCGCGCAGATGCCCGCCCGCCGAAGTCTCCCAGCCAGACGATGGCGACGGCCATAATCAAGAAGTAGGCCGGCGTCATAAAAATAAAAAAACGGCGGTAGGCGTAAAAGCCTCGAAAGACCTCGAGGGCCAGGGCCGTTGACAGGGGCGGCACCAGCAGCCACAAGATCAGCCACAGCGCCCCTGCCGACCGGCGGCGAATAAGGCCGATGCCGCCCAGCAGAGCCAGGCCTGCGAAGGCCAGGCTGCTTATGTCCCTAAAATCTCCGCCGGGGGTCAGGGCCAGGAAGAGACGGCCATAGTCTCGCAGGGCTGATTGCTCAAATCCGCTCTCCGTCAGCAATGGGTCAATGTTTCCAGACCATTCGCCACCCCGGAGAACGTGTAGAATGCTGATCGCCAGCGGGGTGAACAGAATGAGCCCTCCAACGGCGATCAACAGGCCGCTGGCCGAGATTTTTCTCCTGAGCGCCCGCTCTCGCCAGCGGCCACCCCGCCACAGGTGGCAACTCAGCAAAAAACCGCTGATCCCGGCCGGAACCACTCCAAAGAGATGGGCGTAAGGCGTCAGCACCACGGCCAGGCTAAAGCCGGTCCAGTAGCGCCAGCGGCCGTCATCCAGAATGTGGCGAGCGCAGTAGAACAAAAAGAGCGTGCCCAGGACCAGCGCCGCGTAGCCCCGCACCTCCTGGGAATAGCCGATGTGCAACGGGGCCAGGGCCAGCAACAAAGCGGCCACTGTTCCTTCCAGTGGCCCCAGCAGCGAGCGGCCCAGCCGGTACAACAGGGGCACGCTGAGCACGCCGGCCCACAGCGACGGCAGGCGCAGGAAAAAGAGCGAGTAATCGATCAGGCCGGCCCAGCGGGCCAGAATCTGGGCCAGGACGTGGTTGGTGGTGTGGTAGTTGGTGGCGATGAAGAGGGTCGAATCGACGGCGGCCACCTTGACCGCCCCGAATTCATCGATGGTCAGCGGACGATCCTCAAGGGTGATGATCCGCAAGAAAAACGCCAGGAGGGTCAACCCGGCGGCGGCAACCTCATAGCTGAGAAACTTGGCGGTCAACTTCATTGGCAACTTAATTCCCAGGCCGAAGCGCAACGTGCTCGCAAGTAAACTAGAATCGGAATCCAGAGGCGCATTATACAAGATAGGCCGGGCAAAACCAATTTGCTGTGTTCAACG